>USMP01000208.1 GCA_900555795.1 uncultured Eubacteriales bacterium | reverse complement strand
CCGCCTCCTTTCTCGCATTGCAGTGGTGGCTGGCCGGTCAGTATATTCCCGGCCAGCCACCACATTGGTTATGCCCAGTTTCCTGTTGGTGTGTTACTTGCTCTCGCCGGCCCAGGTCTTGATGGCGGCGATCTCATCGGCGGAGGCGCCGATGGCGGTGCCGACCTCAATCTTGCCGGCAATGATATCCTCCTTGGCGGCGGCAATGGTCTCCTGCACCTCGGCGGGGACCAGAGTCTGATAGTTGCCGTCCATGAACAGATCCACGCCGCCCTCAGCGATGCCCAGGGCCTCCTGGCCGGGCTGCAGCTTGCCCTCGGCAAACAGGCGCACCGCCCGGTCCACAGCCGCGTCCACGCACTTCAGTTCGGAGGACAGGATCACGGACACCCAGTCTGGGTTGGAGCCGCTGTACTGGGCCTCGCGGTCAATATCCACGCCGATGGAGTACACGCCGGCTTCCGCCGCACCCTCCATGACGCCCTCGGAGGAGGGGCCGGCCGCGGGGAAGAGGACCTTGGCACCCATGTTTACCTGGGTCAGGGCGATTTCCTTGGCCTTGGCGGAGTCCATCCAGTCGCCGGTGAAGGAGATGGCCACGGTGCCGGCCTCGTTGACGCGCTTGGCGCCCTCCACATAGCCCCACATGAAGTCGCAGATGTTGGCGTTTTCCATGCCGCCGATAAAGCCGATGGTGCCGGTGTCGCTCATGCTCATGGCCAGCATACCGGCCAGATAGGCGCCCTCGTTCTGCTTGAAATTGGCGCAGTAGATGTTCTCGCCCGGATAGGTGCTGAAATCAAAGGTGGTGTCGAAGAGGCAGTACATGGTCTCGGGATAGTCCGGAGCCACCATGCGGAACACATCCGACATGGTACCGGTGGAGAGGATGAGGTCGTAGCCGTCCTCAGACACGTCAATGACGGACGCCTCATGCTTGGAGGTGTCGGAGGAGCCGTCGCCCTCCACGATGGTGATGCTCATGCCCGTCTCGTCCCGCAGAGCCTCCAGGCTCTTGCAGACCATGTCGATGGTGCCGCTGTCGCCCCGGGGGCCGGTGAAGATAGCGCAGACCTTCAGACTGCTGATGCCGCCGGCGCTGTCCTGGCCGGAGCCGCTGTCAGAGGGCTTCTGGGAATCGGTGGCGGTGTTGCTGCCGCCGGAGTTCTGGGCGTTGCCGCCTGTGGTGCCGCTGTTGCCGCCGCAGCCCGCCAGCAGAGCCAGCGTCATGACAACGGCCAGTAGGAGCGCTGTTGCTTTTTTCATCATGTTTTCCTCCTGCATTGTTTTGTGTGCCGCGCCCGGCAGGGCGCCGCCTTGGTCCGCTTTGCGCGGCTGCCGGGGCGTTTTGCCCCGCGGATGCGCTGGTACGTGGTTTGATAAAAGCATTTATCAGCCTTGTTTATATAATTAGCACAAAAGATTCTTGAAGTCAACCCCTTTCTTCGCGAAAATACCAATAAATTTTCCACGGTTTCCCGAAAAAAGCCTTGACATTTTTGGGGAACACGTATAAAGTATCTTTTGATAAAACTTTTTATCTTGTGATACTGCAATTTTTGCAACAGTAGGAGCCCCTCTATGAAGGTAACAATTAAGGACATCGCCCGGGAGTGTGGTGTGTCGATCTCGGCGGTGTCCCTGGTCCTGAACAACCGGGAATCCCGCATTTCTGAGGAGACGCGGCGCCGGGTCATTGATGTAGCCGCCAAGTATAACTACCGCCCCAACAAGCTGGCTGTCAGCCTGCTGAAGAAGAGCACCTCCACTCTGGGCATCATTATTCCGGACATCAGCAACATTTTCTTTGCCGAACTGTGCAAGGGTTGCGAGACGGAGGCCCGCCGCAGCGGCTATACCCTGATGGTGACAAGTTCTGACGAGTTCCCCTCCGACAGCACCCAGCACATCAACACCCTCATTGACAGCCAGGTGGACGGTATCGTCTATGTGGCGCCCTCCAATATCGACAACCAGTCCATCCAGGCCATCTGCTCAAAAATCGGAGAGGCCAACGTCCCCTTTGTGGCGGTGGACCGGGCGCTGGATCTGCCCTTTGCCAAGTCGGTGCTCATTGACAATGTCTACGGCGGCTATATCGCCACCCGCCACCTGCTGGGCCTGGGCCACCGGCGCATTGGCTGCGTTACGGGGCCCCTGTGCAACAAGATTTCCATTGACCGGCTGGAGGGCTACCGCAAGGCCCTGGCCGAATTCGGTGTGGCCTACGATCCGGCGCTGATTCTGGAGGGGGACTTCTCCATCGGCAGCGGCCACCGGAGCCTGGCCTATATGCGCGGGCAGGACGCCACCGCCCTTTTCTGCTTCAACGATATGATGGCCATGGGAGCCTACCGGGCCATTCGGGATTACAGCCTTCCCTTTCCGCAGGCGCTGTCCCTGGTGGGCTATGACGATATTTTCATTACGGATCTGCTGGAGACGCCCCTGACCACCGTCAACCAGCCGGCCTACGAGATCGGGGCCAGTTCTATCCGGAGTCTGCTGGCGCTGGCCCGGGGGGACGCCGCCGTGGATAACGTGGTCTTTACGCCCAATCTGAAAATTCGCTCCAGCACGTGCCCGCCGCCTCAGGCGGGATGAGCCGCCGGGGGCGGGCCCCGGGGAATTAGGGAAAGGAAAAGAGTAGTATGAGAGTTTTGAACTTTGGCTCACTGAACATTGACCACATCTACCATGTGGATCATATTGTCGCGCCGGGGGAGACCACCGCCGCCGGCGGTCTGGATTACGCCGCCGGCGGCAAGGGGCTCAACCAGTCCATCGCCCTGGCCCGGACCGGCATCGCCACCTACCACGCGGGCTGCGTGGGCAAGGACGGCCAGCCCCTTCTGGACCTGCTGCGGGCCAACCAGGTGCGCACGGAGCACCTGCTGCCTGTGGAGCAGGTCAACGGCCATGCAATCATACAGGTAGGCAGAACCGGTCAGAACAGCATCATCATCCACGGCGGCTCCAATGGCTCTATCACCCGGGAACAGGTGGACGCAACCCTGGCCCAGTTCACCTCCGACGCGGTGGTGCTGCTGCAGAACGAGATCAGCCAGGTGGACTATATTGCCCGGCGCTGCCGGGACCTGGGTATCCCTCTGGTGTTCAACCCGTCGCCCATCTCTCCCCAGCTGCTCTCCTCCTTCCCCTTTGAGACCGTGACGCTCCTGCTGATCAACGAGACGGAGGGGCAGGCCATCAGCGGCCGGGAGGCGCCGGAGGAGATACTGGACGCCCTTTTGGCCCGGTATCCCGGGATGCGGATCGTACTGACCCTGGGGGGGGAGGGTGTGTGCTACGGCGAGGGCAGCCAGCGCATCCACCAGGACGCCTTCCATGTCAGCGCGGTGGATACCACCGGAGCGGGGGACACATTCACCGGCTTTTTCCTGGGCCTTTTGCTCCAGGACTACCCGGTGGAGAAAGCGCTGCGCTACGCCTGCGCCGCCGCCGCGCTGGCTGTAACCGTCCACGGCGCGGCCCCCTCCATTCCCTCCATGGAGGCGGTGGAGCGGATGGTCGGCGGCGCGGCGGTTCCCGCGGTGTGACAAAACAGTGGGGCGGGCCTCCGGGAAATTTCCCGGA
>USMP01000207.1 GCA_900555795.1 uncultured Eubacteriales bacterium | reverse complement strand
CGGTAGCGGTCATACCGCCGCCGATACCAGCCGGTACCGGGCCGGTGCCACCACAGGATGGGCCGGTATACCACCGGCGGCACACCCATGGCGCCGTAGCGGCCGTACCAGCTGCTGTAGCGGATACCATCCATGACGGAAAACAGCACCACCATCACCACCAGCAGCACCAGAATGGCCACCACCCCGCCGACGCTGCCGCCGGCAGGCTGCTGGTGGGCCACTGAAAAGAGGGGATGAACCTGGGCAAAGAGGGACAGGACGGCGGCATCATAGTCCCCGCCCTGCACCCCGTCGTACATACAGGTATCCACAAAGCTGGGAGACTGCGCGGACAGCCGGTCATAAAACAGGCCGCTGGCCACCACGCTGTAGGTGCCATCACCGGCGTCCACCAGCAAAATGGCGTCGTCCTCCCCCAGCTGCAGCCGCTCCGCCCAATCCCAGGCGGCGTCCTCCGCGCCGGAGGCGGTGCTCTCCACGGTGACAACGGCCATAATGCTGCCCGCCATCTTGTCCCAGTTGGCGTTGTATAGGCTGACGGCCTTCTCCGTCTTGCCGGCGAGAAGGTCCGCCCCATCTACAACATACGGGGCAAAGGAGGTGGTGCTGAGGCTCTCGTCCAGCTTTACGCCGCCCTCCACCACCTCCACCTCCGGTCTCTTTGACAGGCCGTAGACGGAGGAGAGGAGAATGGCCGCCGCCATTACAGCAATGGCAAACGCCTTGCTTTTTAATAATTTCATCGGCTGTCAGCCCCGCAGTTCCATCAGCTTCTGCTTCAGTTCGCCCTCGATGCGGCCCAACTCCACCTCGGCCTCCCGGCGCTTCTGGGCGCCATCCCGCTGGATCTGGATCACCTCGTCCAGGGTGGAGATCAGCTGCTGGTTGGTGTGCTGGAGAGTCTCAATATCGATGATGCTCCGCTCCGCCTCCTTGGCGGTGGCGATGGTACCCATCTTCAGCATATCGGCGTTCTTCTTCAGCAGTTCGTTGGTGGCGTTGGTGACGGCGGTCTGGGCGGCGGTGGCCCTGCGGCTGTTCTCCAGGCCCAGCGCCAGCACCATCTGGCTCTTCCACAGGGGGATGGTGTTCACCAGGGAGGACTGGATCTTCTCCACCATCAGCGTGTCGTTGTTTTGCAGCATCCGGGTCTGGGGGCCCATCTGAATGGACACCATCCGGGTCAGTTCCAGATCGTGGAGCTTTTTCTCAAACCGGTTGCACAGCTGGGCCAGGTCGTTGTAGGCCTGGGCGTCCTCCGCGGCGCCGGTGGCCTCCGCCTTCTTGCGCAGCTGCTCCAGGTCCTTTTCCTTGACCTCCGCCAGCCGCTTCTTGCCGGCGATGATGTACATGGTCAGTTCCTTGTAGTACTTCAGGTTCATCTCGTACATCTGGTCAAACATGGCGATGTCCTTCATCAGGACCATCTGGTGCTGCTCCAGTTCCCGGGAGATTTTGTCCACATTGGCCTCGGCCTTCCCGTACTGGGCTTTCATGATCTCCATCTTATTGCCGGCCTTTTTGAAAAAGCCGAAGATACCGCCCTTCTCCTCCTCCTGGCCAAAGCCCTTCAGTTCCACCACCAGGTTGCCCAGGGTGTCGCCCACCTCCCCCAGGTCCTTGGTGCGTACGCTGCTCAGGGCGCTCTCGGAGAAGGCCGCCACATTCTTCTGGGCGGCGGCGCCGTACTGAAGCACCAGCTGGGAGTCGGTGATGTCGATCTTCTTGGAGAAGTCCTCCACCATTTTCCGCTCCGCCTCGGTGAGCATGCTCTCGTCGATCTGGACCGGCTCCACTTTTTTCTCCTCCTGGACGGCAGGGGCGGCGGGAGCCTCATTCCCCAGCACCAGCTGGGGAGCCTCCACCCGGGCGGCGTCGGCGTTCAGGGTCAGTTCGGGCATCGCGCTGCGATCGGTATCTGTCATCGTCTCTTCCTCCGTTATTGAAAAGATCCAAAAAATATTTGTATGTCAGCTTCAGCCGCCGGGAGCCCCCGGAGGCGTCTCACATCTCCAGCCTGATATCCGTGCCGTCGGCATTCTTGGTGGTCTCCGCCTCCATGCGTTCCCCGGCCAGGCCCTCCCGGGCCATCATGGTCTCCAGGACGGCGATGTCCGTGGAGATATCCAGGGCATCCTCGCCAAAAAGGCCATCCAGCTGCTTGGTAAAGGCGGCAACGATGGTATCCATCATCCCCTCCACCTTGGCCTTGGTGGTGTTGATATTCTCGCCGCTGACGCCGGCGGCGCTCATGCGGTCATAGGCGTTTAAGAGTTTCAGGGTGGTGGGCAGATAGTAGTCCATAAACTTGCGGATCTGGGGCAGCTTCTTCGGCTGGGCCTTCACCTGCTGGAAAATGGACGCCGTCACCGTCTCCAGCTGCCGGATATCGGCGGAGATTTTTTCGTCGGCAATGCTGTCATCCAGCCGCCGCATCTCACTGACAGCCAGCTGGCCGTCCTTCAGCATCTGATCCAGTTCTGGGTTGCCGCCGGCCGTCTCCCCGGGCTTTTCCGCCGGGGCGGCCTGGGCCGCTGGAGCCGGCGTCTCCTCCCCGGGACACACCGCCCGCAGCAGCAGGAACAGCCCCGCCGACAGCAGGGCCAAAAACAGGAAACTGGTCACACGGTACAGGTCGAACAGCAGCGCGTACGCCACCCACAATGCCGCCACGCCGTAAAAGGGGACCACGCTTCCCCCCGTCCGCTTTGCTTTGTCACGCATCATTCCGCCTCCCCGGACGCCGCCGCGGCGCCGGCAATTTTGATTTTAGTATAACCCGAAATCCCGTCCGGGTCAACAAGGGTCTGCCGCCGGCCCTTCAGCCTGCCTCCGAAACCCGGGCGGGGTCCAGATAATAGACGCTGTTGCAGGTCTCCACCACAATCCGTCCCGTGTCCCGGTCCTTCTTCCAGGACTGCACCAGGCTGGTGCGGATATACCGGTCGCAGCGCTCCCCCCGCCGGTCATAGCGGCAGTGGATCAGCACGCAGTTGTCCTCCATCTTCGCCTCGCCGATGACGCCCACCCGCTCCCGGCTCTCCGGGTCGGCCTTGGCCACGCCCTCCCTGTCGGTGATTCGGACGATCTGATACATGCTCTCGCTCCCTTCCCAGCCCTCCGGAGCGGGGGCCGGTCTGCTAAACTACATTTATAATTATAGGCGTGAGGCCCCTTTTTGTCAATGAGCCCCTCTCTTTTCCGCCTTGTCAATCATTGACAAAACAGATGTTTTCCTGCTATTCTGATGTGAGACATTAAGCTGGGAGGTAGGGACATGACCTTGGAGGAATTTTTCCGGCAGCAGCCGGAGGCGGCGGTGGCCTTCTCCGGCGGGGTGGACAGCGCCCTGCTGCTGTACGAGGCGGCCCGGCTGGCCCGGCGCACCGCCGCCTACTTTGTCCGCACCCCCTTCCAGCCCGCCTTTGAACTGGCGGACGCGGAGGAGACGGCGGAGCGGGTGGGGGCGGCGCTGCGGGTGATTGAATTTGACGTGCTGACCGTCCCGGCGGTGGCGGCCAACCCGGCGGACCGCTGCTACCACTGCAAGCGGGCCCTCTTCTCCCTGCTGCTCCAGGCCGCCCGGGCCGACGGCTTTTCCCTGGTGCTGGACGGCAGCAACGCC
>USMP01000206.1 GCA_900555795.1 uncultured Eubacteriales bacterium | reverse complement strand
CACCTTCCCCGGCGGTGATTTTACCGGAACCCTGGTGTCCGGCTGGTACGACCTCTGCGAGGACGACACCATGATGACCTGCATTCTCAAGGCTCTGGCTGAGGACGGCTACACCTGGGAGGGCACCGGCGGCAAGACCAAGGACGGCTATGATATCACCTACCTCGCCTATATCAAAAAGGGCAGCAAGTCCCTGGGCGAGTTTGACGGTGAGCAGGGCTCTGGCTGGATGGGAACGCTCAACGACTGGTTTGTCAATTTGAGTTTCCAGGAGTTTGCTGTAGGCGGCAAGGGTGACAACGCCCTGGAGGACGGCGATGTGATCCAAGTGATGTACACCCAGAACTACGGCGCTGACATCGGCGGCACCTGGAACAGCGCCGATACCAGCCTGAAGGATCTGACCGTCAGCGGCGGGAAGCTGTCTCCACGGTTTGACAGCGATGTGCTCACCTATGAGTTGGAGATCTCCGGCAGTTCCGCCAAGGTTTTGGTAACGCCCACCGCTTCCAACAAGAACTACCAGGTCAAGACCTTCCTCAACGCCTACAACAAGGACAGTGCCTTCTACAAGCGCAGTGAGCGGATCACCGTCCGTCCCGGCGACATCATTTATGTGGGCTGCGGCGATCCCAGCTGGGCCTCTATGAACAACCAGGGGGACGAGGCCATCGACTACAGCGGCACCAAGTACATTATCTATGTAGGCGGCGCCGATCTGCAGTCCCGGATTGATCAGCTTCCCAGCGCCAGAAAAATCACCTACAAGAACTACAAGGACTATGTTGATCTGGTGGCACAGCTGCGGAAGGAGTACGACAAACTGTCCAACCCCTCCAAAATCGACGCAGAGAAGCTGCTTGCCGTCGAGGAAAAGCTGGCGTTTTTCATTGAGATTGACGAGGTCAAGGATCTGCTGGCGAAGATTCCCGCCGGGGACCGGCTCACCGCCGCCGATGAGAAGAAGGTCCGTGCCGCAGGGGACGCGTACAATCAACTCAGCAGGGAGCAGCAGGCCTACATCACCGCCAGCGAACTTGCAAACTACCAGGCGGCGCTGCTGTACTTCGGCAGTGAGGGAGAAGTTGCCGAAACCGTCCGCTTTGCCGATGTGACCGCGGCTAACTGGTTCTATGACGATGTCCAGTATGTGGCGGTGAATGGCCTGATGGACGGAACGGCCAGCGGCAGATTTGAGCCCTACAGCCAGATGACCCGGGCTATGCTGGTTACAGTCCTGTACCGTCTGGAGGGTTCGCCTTCTGTCCGTGGGACAAATAGCTTCTCCGATGTGGCGCAAAACAAGTGGTACACCAATGCGGTGATCTGGGCTGCTCAAAACGGCATTGTGAATGGGTTGGATGAAAGCACCTTCGGAACCGACAGCAGTGTGACCCGGGAGCAGATGGCGGCAATCCTCTACCGCTATGCCGGCTACAGGGGATACGACACTTCCGGTAGCCGGAGCATCAGCGCCTTTGCCGACGCCGGGAAGGCCGCCGGCTACGCCGTCAAGGCCATGGAGTGGACGTACTCTGAGGGCCTGATCCATGGCCGCAGCAGCACGGAACTGGCCCCCAAGGGAACCGCGACCCGGGCGGAGGTAGCTGCCATTCTGCACCGGTTTTCGGAAAAGATTGGGGCCAGGTAAAGCGTATATGCCTTACGTCAACCCAAGCGAAGCGTTTAGAAAATGGAATTAGAACTGGACCTGTTGCAAAATACCGCTTGCAGGCCATTTCTAAAAACTGACACATCAGAAAAGCTGCGGAGAACCGTCTTGCTGACAGTTCTCCGCAGCTTTTGAAAAAGATAACCACCGGCTTTAGCCGGTGGTTATGATTAGTCTACGATGTCGACCGAAACCCTCTGGCCGGTGCGCTGGGCATAGGAGCGGATCAGGGTCCGGATCTCCTTGGCAATGCGGCCCTGCCGGCCGATCACCTTGCCCATGTCGTCGGGGGCGACACGCAGCTCAAGCGTCAGTTCCTGATCGCCCTGAATCTCCGTAACGGAGACGGCGTCGGGATCCTCCACCAGGTTTCTGGCGATGTAGAGCAGCAAGTCTTTCATGCTGTGCCCTCCAACCGGTTCCATTACAGGACGTCGGCCTTCTTCAGCAGCGCACGGACAGTATCGGTGGGCTGAGCGCCGGTCTTGATCCACTCCTTCGCGCGGTCGGCGTCGATCTTGATCTCAGCGGGGGAGACGCAGGGATTGTACGTGCCAATCTCCTCGATAAAGCGACCGTCCCGGGGATAGCGGCTGTCGGCTACCACAACGCGGTAGAAGGGGGCCTTCTTGGCGCCCATGCGGCGCAGTCTGATTTTAACCATGATTGCTGTTCCTCCAATTAGTAAAATATGAATCAAAAATTGTATATATAAATGCTGGCGCATTTATGACGGTTCCCCGGCTATTTCAGCCGCTTTTTCCGGCCAAAGCCGTGCATTTTGCTCATGCCGCCCATTTTACCCATACCCGGCATGCCGCCCAGTCCCTTGGGCATCTTGCCCTTGGACAGCTGGCGGGTCAGCTGCAGCATCATCTCGTACTGCTTGAGCAGGCGGTTGACATCCACCACCTCCAGGCCGCAGCCGGCGGCAATGCGCTTTTTCCGGCTGGCGCCCAGGATACCGGGATTCTCCCGCTCCTGGGGGGTCATGGAGAGGATAATTGCCTCCTGACGGACCAGAATTTTCTCGTCAATCTGGGCGTTGGCCATCTGCTTGCCCATCTGGCCGGGCATCATGCCCGCCAGCTGGCTGAGGTCGCCCATGCCGCGCAGCTGCTGCATCTGATCCAGGTAGTCGGTCAGGGAGAAGCGGTTCTTTTTCAGCTTCTCCTCCAGTTCAGCGGCCTTTTTCTCATCGTAGCGCTGTTCCGCCTTCTCAATGAGGGAGAGCATGTCCCCCATGCCCAGAATCCGGGAGGCCATGCGGTCCGGGTGGAACAGTTCGATCATGTCCAGCTTCTCGCCGGTGCCCACAAACTTGATGGGCTTTCCGGTGGCCGCCCGGATGGACAGGGCCGCGCCGCCCCGGGCGTCGCCGTCCAGCTTGGTGAGCATCACTCCGGTGAGGTCCAGTGCCTCGTCGAACGTCTTGGCGGCGTTTACCGCGTCCTGACCGATCATGGCGTCTACGATCAAAAGGATCTCGGTGGGTTCGACGGCGGCCTTCATGGCGCGCAGCTGATCCATCAGCTCCTCATCCACGTGCAGCCGGCCGGCGGTATCGATGAAAACGATGTCGTTGCCGTGCTTTTTGGCGTGCTCGATGCCCGCTTGGGCGATCGCGATGGGATCGGTCTGGCCCATCTGGAACACCGGTACGTCCACCTGAGCGCCCACCACCTCCAGCTGTGTGATGGCGGCGGGACGGAAGGTATCGCAGGCGACCAGGAGCGGGCGTTTGCCCTGCTGCTTTTTCAGGAAACCCGCCAGCTTGGCGCCGTTGGTGGTCTTGCCCGCGCCGTTGAGGCCGACCAGCATCACCACCGTGGGCGGCCTGGAGGAAATGGTCAGCTTGGTGCTCTCGCCGCCCATGAGGGCGGTGAGCTCCTCGTTGACGATCTTGACGATCATCTGCGCGGGGGTCAGGCTCTCCAGCACGTCGGTGCCCACGGCGCGCTCGGTGACGGC
>USMP01000205.1 GCA_900555795.1 uncultured Eubacteriales bacterium | reverse complement strand
TCCGCCAAAGGGCATCAGCACCGAGCCCGCGCCGATGGAGGCGTCGAACCGCTCTCCCAGCCCCCGCTGGAGGCCCAGATTCAGCTCGGCGGCCAGCCCCCGCAGATCCTGGGCGACGCCGGCCCCCGCCCGCTGCACGGGCGGCACGGTGACGGCGGTGTGCTTGTCCGCCCCGTTGGAGGATAGGAAGGCCCGGGAGAGGTCTGCGATGACCTCCCCACCCCAACGCATCACCATACGGGGGCTCTGTGTGACCTCAGCCACCACATAGGCCTCCAGGTTTTCTGCGTTGGCGGCGGCGATGAACCGCTCCACGTCCCCGTCGGCCACCACCACGGCCATGCGCTCCTGGCTCTCAGAGATGGCCAGTTCCGTGCCGTCCAGCCCGTCGTACTTCTTGCGCACGGCGTCCAAATCGATGGTGAGGCCGTCAGCCAGTTCGCCGATGGCCACGGATACGCCGCCGGCGCCGAAGTCGTTGCAGCGCTTGATGAGTCTCGTCACATCACCCCGGCGCATAAGGCGCTGGATCTTCCGCTCCTCGGGGGCGTTGCCCTTTTGCACCTCGCTAGCCATGGTGGTGAGGGACTTCTGGTTGTGGCTCTTGGAGGAGCCGGTGGCCCCGCCGATGCCGTCCCGGCCGGTGCGGCCCCCCAGAAGAATCACCACATCCCCGCTCTCGGGGGTCTCCCGGCGGACATTCTCCGCCGGCGCAGCAGCCACCACGGCACCGCACTCCAGACGCTTGGCGATGTAGCCCTCGTGGTATACCTCCGCCACGTGGCCGGTGGCCAGGCCGATCTGGTTGCCGTAGGAGGAGTAGCCCGCGGCGGCGGTTTGGGCCAGCTTCCGCTGGGGCAGCTTGCCGGGGATGGTCTGCCCTATGGGGGAGCGGGGGTCCCCGCCGCCGGTAACGCGCATGGCCTGGTGGACATAGGCCCGGCCGGACAGAGGGTCACGGATGCATCCGCCGATGCAGGTGGCGGCGCCGCCAAAGGGCTCGATCTCCGTTGGATGGTTGTGGGTCTCGTTTTTGAACATCAGCAGCCAGTCCTGCTCCGCCCCGTCCACCTGGGCGGGCACATGGATGGAGCAGGCGTTGATCTCCTCACTCTCGTCCAGTTCCGGCAGCAGGCCCCGCTTTTTCAGCACCTTGGTTCCGATGGTGGCCATATCCATAAGGGTCTGGGGCCGCTTGGCGGCCTTCTCCGCCCCGTAGACCTCCACCCGGGCGTCCAGATACCGCTGGTAGGCGGCTCTGACAGCCTCGTCGGAGATATCCACGCGGTCTAAATGGGTGGAGAAGGTGGTGTGGCGGCAGTGGTCGGACCAGTAGGTGTCCACCAGGCGCACCTCGGTAATGGTGGGGTCGCGGCCCTCGTCGTCCCGGAAGTAGGCCTGGAGGAAGGTGAGATCGTCCAGATCCATGGCGAGTCCCAGCCTTTCCAGCAGGGCGGCCAGGCCGTCGGCGTCCAGGGCGGTGAAGCCCGTCAGCGTCTCCACCATGGCGGGCTCCTGGTGGGAGCGGACCAGGGTGCGGGGCTTTTCCATGGAGGCCTCCCGGCTCTCCACCGGGTTGATGAGATAGGCCTTAATCCGGTCCAGTTCCTCCTGGGACAGCCTGCCCTCCAGCAGGTATACCTTGGCGTGGGCCACCAGGGGGCGCTCCACGCCGGCCATCAGCTGGATGCACTGGGCGCAGGAGTCGGAGCGCTGGTCGAACTGACCTGGCAGGGCCTCCACCGCCAGCAGGGAGTGGAGGGTCCTGGGCTGGGGAAAGACCTCGTCCCAGGTCACGTCCACCTGGGGCTCGGAGAAGACGGTGCCCTTGGCCTGCTCATAGACAACCGCATCCAGGCCCTCCACGTCGTAGCGGTTGAGCACCCGGACACCCTCCAGGGATTTGATCCCCAGAAAGTCCCGCAGATCCCCCAACAGTCCCTCCGCCTCCGGGGAGAGGCCGGGGCGCTTTTCCACAAAGATCCGATATACCATTACGCGTTCCCTCCCAGTTCCGCCAGGGCGCGCCGGCCGATGTCCCGGCGGCAGTAGGCGTTGTCAAAGTGGATGCGGTGGGAAAGGCCGTAGGCGGCGGCCACGGCGGCGGGCAGATCATCCGCCACGGCCACGGCGCCCAGCACCCGGCCGCCGCTTGTCACCAGGGCCCCGTCATCCCGCACCGCGGCGCCGGCGATATAGATATGTTCCCCGGGCCCCGTCTCCGGCAGGGAGATGGGGAACCCCTTCTCGTAGTGCTGGGGGTAGCCACGGGAGGCCAGCACCACGCAGCAGGCGGACTGCTGGGAAAACTGCACCGCGGTCTCCGCCAGGCGGCCCTGGGCGGTGGCCAGCATGATCTCCAGAAGGCTGCTGCGCAGAAGGGGCAGCACCACCTGGGTCTCCGGATCGCCAAAGCGGCAATTGTACTCGATGACCTTGGGGCCGTCGGCTGTCAGCATGAGGCCGAAGTAGAGGCAGCCCTTGAAGGGCCGGCCCTCGGCCCGCATGGCCCGGATAGTGGGCAGGAAGATCTCCTCCATGCACCGCTCCGCCGCCTCCGGCGTGTAGAACGGGTTGGGGGCGATGGTGCCCATGCCGCCGGTGTTAAGTCCCTCATCCCCGTCCAGAGCCCGCTTGTGGTCCATGGAGGACACCATGGGCACCAGGGTTTCTCCGTCGGTAAAGGTGAGGACGGAGACCTCCGGCCCGGTGAGAAACTCCTCGATGACAACCCGGGCGCCGCTGTCTCCAAAGATCCGCTCCTCCAGCATGGAACGCACCGCCCGGCGGGCCTCCTCCCGGCTTTCACAGATCAGCACGCCCTTGCCCAGAGCCAGCCCGTCGGTCTTTACCACGGTGGGCAGAGGGCAGTCCTCCACATAGCGGAGGGCCGCGTCCAGGTCGGTGAACACCTCGTAGGCGGCGGTGGGAATCCCGTGGCGGCGCATGAGATCCTTGGCAAACACCTTGCTGCCCTCAATGGCGGCGGCGGCTCTGTTGGGGCCGAAGCAGGGGATGCCCAGCGCCTCCAGCGCGTCCACGCCCACGCAGGGCTTGCCCGCGCCGTGGGCCATGCCCTTGACGGCGCTCACCCCGATGCGCACGCCCGTAAACGATCCCGGCCCCGTGACCGCGGCGTACAGGCCGATCTCGCTCACGTCCAGCCCGGCGCGGCCCAGCGCCTCCTCGATCATGGGCATGAGGTTGACCGAATGCGTCAGGCGGTTCACCGCCGCGCCCTCATAGGCCACCTCGCCGTCCTTGAGCACCGCCACGCCCGCAACAGGCCCCGACGTATCCACCGCCAGCAAATTCATGAAATCCATCCTTCCCAGTCCAGCTCCCGAAACCCGCCCACGGGGGTAAAACGAAGCGCCCGGTCCGTGTCGCCCAAAGGGGTGATCTCCACCTCCAGGCGGCAGGCCGGGACGGCCTCCGGTGCGCGGCAGGGCCATTCGACCACCGCCACGCCTCCGTTTTGCAGGTACTCGTCCATGGCCAGCTCGTAGAGCTCCTCCGCGCTTTCCAGCCGGTACCAGTCAAAATGATACAGGGGCAGCCGCCCCTCCTCATGCACCTGCAGGATGGTAAAGGTGGGGCTGGTCACATAGCCCGTGACGCCCAGCCCGCGCGCGATGCCGCGC
>USMP01000204.1 GCA_900555795.1 uncultured Eubacteriales bacterium | reverse complement strand
CGCCGGCTGCTCCGGTGAGGCGGACGCGGCGGTGGCGGCTCTGGCCGCGGGGAATCTGCGCCGCAACAGCGCCGCTACCTGTGACCACCACCACGACGATGGACATGACTGCGGCAGCCATGAGGGCTGCGGCCACCACCAGGGTGAGGGGCACAAGTGCCGCCATGGCAACTGCAACGGCTGACACCCGCCTGTGAAACCCTGTAAAAAAGATCGCCTGCACCTGCGAAAGCATGGGCGGGCGATCTTTTTGTCATACATAAGGCTTTCAGCGGATGATTGACGGCGGCTCCGGCCGCCGGAAAATTTTCTCTTGACAAAACGCCTTGTTAGTTATATGGTTAATTACACAAGCAATGAACTAACGAAGGGAGGAGAATCATGAATGAGCGATTGACGGAGCAGAAGTCGATCTATCTCCAGATCAGCGAGATGATCGAGACAGATATCCTCCGGGAGATCCTTCTGGAGGAGGAGCAGGTGCCCAGCACCAATGAACTGGCCCGGCTGTACACCATCAACCCTGCTACCGCCGCCAAGGGCCTGGGACTGCTGGTGGACGAAGGAATTCTGTACAAACGGCGGGGGATCGGCATGTTTGTGGCGTCGGGGGCCCGGGAAAGGATTCTGGCCAAGCGGCGGGCTGCTTTTGCGCAGGCGCATGTGGCGCCTCTGCTGGCGGAGGCAAAAAGCCTGGGCATCACCAGGCGGCAACTCATCGATATGATAGGAGAAAAAGACATATGAAGCTGACATGTGAGCATATCACAAAGACATACGGCGGCAAGGACGTGCTGCGGGATGTGTCCCTGACGCTGGAGGAAGGGAAAATCTACGGCCTCATCGGCCGAAACGGGGCGGGCAAGACCACGCTCCTCTCCATCCTCACTGCACAGAATCCCGCCACCTGCGGCGGGGTCTCTCTGGATGGGGCCCCGGTGTGGGAAAACCGGCGGAGCCTGGAGAAGTTGTGCTTTTCCCGGGAACTGAATGTGGGAGCGGAGAGCGGGCTTGCCGCTATGAAGGCGAAGGAGTATCTGCGCATTGCCTCCATTTATTACCCGGCCTGGGACCGGGAGATGGAGAAACGGCTGGTGGAGCTTTTTGATCTGAACGTGAAGAAAAAGCTGGGAAAGCTGTCCAAGGGCATGCTCTCCATGGTGACGATTATTGTGGCCCTCTGCTCCAAGGCGCCCTTCACCTTTTTGGATGAGCCTGTGGCGGGGCTGGACGTGGTAGCCCGGGAGCAGTTCTACAAGCTGCTGCTGGAGGAGTACGCGGCCACGGGCCGGACCTTTGTCATTTCCACCCACATTATTGAGGAGGCCGCCGATGTGCTGGAGGAGGTCATTATCCTCCACGAGGGCAGCATCCTGGTGGCGGGGGAGACCCAGGCCTTTGTGGACAGAGCCCGCTATGTCAGCGGCAAGGCGGAGGAGGTGGATGCCGCCACGGCGGGTCTGGAGTGCCACTGTCCGGAGGTGATTGGCCGCAGCAAGGGTGTGACGGTATTTTTGCAGCCCGGCCAGTCGGTGGATGGGAGCCGGGACGTGTCCATCCAGCCGGTGAGCTTGCAGCGGGCCTTTGTGGCGCTGTGCGGAGAGGAGGCCCGCCATGAGGCGTAATCTGCGGTTCTGGACCCGGTACACCTGGGAGAGTGTGTCTGTAGAACTGGGCCTGGTGGCACTCCTTGCGGTTGTCAGTGTGCTGGGGGCGGACCGGCTTCAGTTCCAGCTGCTGGCATCGGTCATTCCCTACTACCTGTTTATTTCCGCGGCGCTGTGCGTGGTGATGATCAATTACGGCTGCCATGCCATCTATGTGCCGCTGCTGCTGAGCATGGGGGAGACCCGGCGAAATATTCTGCTGGGCTTCCACTACTACCGGGCCCTGATTATCGCCGCCACAGTGGCGCTCAGCGCCGCCATCTGGCTGCTGGTGCCGGGGGAGATATCCGCCGCCGGCCTGGGGAGCATTCCCACCATTCTGGCGGCGCTGGTTCTGGCCTCCGCTATAGGCAGCCTCATGGGGACGGTCTACAGCAAGTGGAAGTGGGCGGGCACCATTGCGCTGGTCGTCATTTTCGGCGGGGTGGGCGGCCTGTTCGGGTTTGCTGTATCCGGCGGCGTGCGCCTGGATCTGGCCAATACCCTGGAACTGACCGGCGTATTGCAACGGCTGCCCTGGTGGCTTGCCGGGGCGGCGGGAGCGGCGTTTCTGGCGGATATCTGCTTCCAGTGGCTGCTGCTGCGGCGGCAGGAAGTGAAGCTGTGAGGAGAGAGAAGAGATGACATTTGTAAAATATCTGCGGGCTTCCCGCCAGGCCCCGCTGTTTATGCTGCTTTGGCAGCTGTGCTTTTTTACCTTCGGTGTGGGGAGCGTGGTGGTTATCAACTGTTGGTTTAACGAGGATGCGGACTACGCCTGCATGGGGTCTATGATGGCGCTGATCGGCACCTTGGCCGGAGTTTTGACCCGGGGAAATCTCAACGGCCACACCCGCTTCCGTTTGGTGGTATCCATGGGGCAGACCCGGCAGAGTTTCCTCCTCTTCGACCCCATATTGACGGCGCTGAACGCTGCCCTGGGGTTTCTGATCGCCTGGGGCCTGTACCGGCTGGAACTGCTGCTCTATGCCTGGTGGTATCCCGGCTATGAAAACGGTATGAACTTCGGCCAGGTGTTCCGCTGGCAGGTGCTGCTGCCGGCTATTTTGGTCCTGTCTCTGCTGGATCTCTTTTTTGCCGCGCTTCTGCAGCGCTTTGGAACGAAGGGGTTCGGCGCGGTGTGGATCGCGTTCTGCCTGGTGCCGATGGTGCTGCCCCAGGCCGTCAAGGCGGCCAGGGAGGGGGGGACCAGCCTTTTTGCCCGCTTTGGCGCCATGGTTCTGGCTGTGGCGGCTGCCCTGCCCACGGTGGCGTGGATTGGTCTGGCCGCGGCGGTGCTCCTGGCCCTGACTATCGCCAGCGTACTGTGCTTCCGTCGGGCGGAGGTGCGGCTGTAGAGCAATCAAAATACCTGCAACAGAGTTATAATTCCAGCGATAGCAATGGGAGAGCGCCCTGGGGGAAACCCACCGGGCGGGCAGTCAAAACACCGCCCAGGAGAGCGGCGTGAAATTCAGTATTGAAGCAGCCCCGGATGGAGAAAAAATCACCGTGATTAACCAGGGTTAGGAGGCGTTTGCAGGAAAACCGGTTTCCAGCTATTCCGCTATTGCCAGATAAATTCTGCTGGATCAATTCAAGGGGCAGGTACTTCCGCTGCGAGAAAGGGATTTGGCTCGGTTTCGTGGGAAACAGGCTGGTGAATATGCGTATCCATCCAATCCATTAGATGTTCGTACCAATGAATATGAAGCGAAGATGAGAGCCGCGTCCGAATTCAGTAACCTTCTGGAGACTGCGGAGTACTCACATTGGGCCAATGATACAAAGAACCATCCGGAAGCAACACTTGGATTTGACTACTACAAGGTGAAATTCATTGTGGGCGGCCATGTATTCGAAGGCCTTGTAAATATTGCAAATTCTGAAAATGGCCGTATTTTCTATGATATCACAAAAATAAAGGAGATCCCCGACACAAGCGGTAAGTACGCAACCGTTGTGGCGCAGTCTACTTCCGCATTCGGGGATCTCACTAATGACAATAT
>USMP01000203.1 GCA_900555795.1 uncultured Eubacteriales bacterium | reverse complement strand
GCAGTCCGCCAGCCAGGGGTGAGGCTGAATAGCGGCCCCACGGCCCTCCCAATAGTCTAGCAGAGTCTCCCTGTCGCATGTAAGGGGATTACGCTGAATCGTCATGGGAGCCGGTGTGTTATCCCCCTGCAGGAAGCCCTCTGCCTCCTCCCGGCCCACCAGCCCCATCAGCCGCTCCACCAGCCACGCCGGGTGGCTGTAGCGCAGGGCCATGGCTGACACCACGTCCGCCTCCGGAATGGGGGGCAGCTGTGCCGCGTTCTGGCTCACCTTCCGCAGTACGGCGTTCACCAGGCCGGCGGAACGCTGACGGCGGTGGGTCTTAACCATCTCCACCGCCTGGTGAACCGCCGCGCTGGAGGGAACCCGATCCATAAAGAGAATCTGATAGGCCCCCAGGCGCAGCACATCCCGCACAAAGGGCTCCAGCTTGTCGAAGGGGCCGGTGCAGAAGCAATCCAGATAAAAATCCAGCAGCGCCCGGTTCTGCAAAACCCCGTATACCAGCCTGGCGGCAAAGGCCGCCTCCCGGGGCTCCAGGCCGTTTTTCTTACAGGCAGCCTTCAGGCTGCCGTCGGACCAGGCATCCAGTCTCCGGCAGGCGGTGAGCACCTCCAGGGCCGTCTCTCTTCCGCCGCCGCTCATCGCCTTCTGTTGTTCCGGCCGGAGAAAATCAGCAGGTAGCGCAGCAGCTGCGCCAGGGACATGAGCAGCGCTGCCACGTAGGTCAGCGCCGCGGCGGTCAGGACCTTCTTCGCTCCCTGCCGCTCATCCGCCTCCAGCAGAAAATTGCCGTCAATAGTGGCCAGGGCCCGGGCGGAGGCATCAAATTCCACCGGCAGTGTCACCAGCTGAAACAGGGTGGTCAGGCCAAAAAGGACGATACCGATGGCAAACATGGGTTGAGAGTAGAGTACCAGACCCAGCAGCAGCGCCACAAAGGCAAATTTGGAGCCAAACTGGGTCACGGGAATAATGGCGGAGCGAATCCGGATCGGGCCATACCCCACCGCATACTGCACCGCATGTCCCGCCTCATGGGCCGCCACCCCTACCGCTGCCACCGTGTCGGCGCTGTACACGGGCTCTGAGAGATAGATGGTATTGTCCCGGGGGGCGTAGTGGTCTGTCAGACTGCCCCGGCAGGGACGGATTTCCACATCCGTCACACCATGGGTACGCAGCACCTCATAGGCCGCCTGGGCGCCGGTGATGTGCCGCCGATTTTTCACCTGGCTGTATTTGCTGAAGCTTCCGCTGACCCTGGCCTGGGCATACACAGACAGCAACAGCACCGGGATCAAAACAATCCAGTAGATGGTGTCATAGTAAAAGGGCATTCGATAAACCTCCTCTGGGCATAAAACTTCATGCGCCCCAGCGCGCTACAATATATGGCAAAGCAGTCGCACAAAGTTTTCGCGCATGTGGGTCGGAACGACCCCCGCGCTTGGATTGTACGGCCGCTGCCCGCAACACGGGCAGCAAGGCCAACTCCGCTATGCTCCTGCACAGCAAAACCAGCCGGCCTGTTCAGCGGCCTCTGCCGCCGGACGAATTCACTTCGGACAGCTGCGGCCAAATAGCGGGATCCCCATTCCGGCCCCAGGCCGGAACCGCCGGTAATCCGGCGTTCAAGCGTTTTGCCTACAGGCAAAACCTTGCTGCCGGACGAATTCACTTCGGACGGCTGCGGTCAAATAGCAGGGTCCCCATTCCGACCGCAGGCCGGAATGGGGTGTCCGCGTAAATAGTCCGCGGCGGCCATACGCTTGCCGCCATCGGCCTGCAATTCCGTAATAAGAACCGTCCTCCCGTCCCCGGCGGCCACCCCAATGCCCGCCTTTCCAGCAGATACGATGGTGCCTGGCGCGGCGCCTGCGGCGGCGCCCACTCCGGCCCGGTAGACCTTCCACCGGGTCCCAGCCACCTCCGTGGTGGCGCAGGGCCAGGGGATCAGTCCCCGGATCTGATTCACAATGGTCTGGGCAGGCTTTGTCCAGTCAATCGGAGACATATCCCTGGACAGCATAGCCGCGTACTGGTACTGGGGACCATAGACCTGGGGCGTCCGCCCCGCCGTACCGTCGCGCAGCCGCACCAGCGCCTCGCAGGCCGCCTGGCCGCCCAATTCCGCCAAACGACCGTAGAGTTGTCCCGCGTCCTCCTCAGGGTCAATGACTGCCGGCTTAGAGAGCAAAATATCCCCCGCGTCCAGTTCCGCCGCCATGTACTGAATGGTGACGCCCGTCTCTGTGTCCCCGTTCAGCACCGCCCAGTTGATGGGTGCGGCACCCCGGTACTGGGGCAGCAGAGAGGACGTTGAGGATGGCAAGGCGCGGAATATCCAGCAGGGCCTGGGGCAAAATCTTGCCGTAGGCCGCCACCAGGATCACATCCGGCGCAAGAGCCTCCAACTGGGCCAGCGTTTCCGGGTCCCGGCAGGAGGCCGGCTGATAAACCGAAATCCCTTTTGTGAGGGCATATTCCTTTACAGGTGTTGGAACCAGCTTCATACCGCGATTTTTGGGCTTGTCCGGCTGGGTATAAACGGCGCAGACCTCCCATCCGCCCTCTACCACATGGCGCAGGACGGATACGGCAAATTCCGGCGTCCCCATAAAAACAATCCGCATTACTCCCCGGTCTCCTCCCCGTTCAATTCGGCTTCCTGCTCCTTGTAGTACTCGTTGAGTTCCTCCTCCGTCAAGAAACGGTCGATATGCTCCACGTACAGATGCCCGTCCAGGTGCTCCAACTCGTGGCAGAAAGCCCGCGCTGTCAAATCCTCGCCCTCCACCTCAAACCAGTTGCCGAAGCGGTCCTGGGCGCGGACTGTCACACGGTAGGGCCGCGTAACCATACCGAACTTGCCGGGGACACTGAGGCAGCCCTCAGGGCCTGTCTGCTCCCCGTCGCTGGCAACAATCTCGGGGTTGATCAGTTCAATGACCTCATCCTGGTCCCCCACCACAATCACCGCCCGGCGCAGGATCCCCACCTGGGGAGCAGCCAACCCCACGCCGTTAGCTTCCACCAGGGTATCCGCCATATCGTCCAGCAGCTGGTGGAGCCGGTCATTGAACGCCGTCACCGGGCGGCACTTCTTCTCCAGGATGTCATTTCCCTGGGTCACGATCTGTCTGATTGCCATAGTAATTGTATCCTCCTTCGGGCGATCTTAGCCGCCTGTTGCTGGTTTTTCTCTCACAAGGGTCTTTACTCCGGTCCATTACAGTCCACAAACAGGTGCAGCCCCCGGTTCTCCTTCTGCTGATAGAAGGCACGGATGTAGTAGGCCAGCAGTTCCCGGGTGGTGTGGTCATTGCTGCCCACCCAGAGCACCCGATAGCGGTAGCGGTTATTGACCTTCAGCACCGGTGCCGGAGCGGGCCCCAGAATCTCAACGGACATATTTGACATGGTGGGATAGCGGGTAGCAGAACGCATGGCGTCCCGCAGCCGGGCCACGGCCCGGAGCACTGCCCCCTCCTCCGGCCCGGAGACCGTCAGGGTGAAAATATCCGCAAATGGCGGATAGCGCCTGGCCCGCCGCATGCGGAGTTCCCCGGTGTAAAAGGTATTGTAGTCCTGGCGGGCGGCACTGGTAATGACCTCATTATCCGGGGTGAAGGTCTGAATCACAGCACGGCTGTCCT
>USMP01000202.1 GCA_900555795.1 uncultured Eubacteriales bacterium | reverse complement strand
TGGCCAAGGCCGTGGCCGACGCCGCCAAGCGTTCCGGCGTGGCCCGCATCTGAGCATACACACAGACCCGCCACGGCCGGGGCCCCGCAAAGCGGGGCCCGCCGGAAGGGGCGCATACGTGCTTTGCCAGCGGCAAACCTTGGCGCAAGGGGCCATTTATTTGCCCCGTGCAGGTCAACTCCCCCACGGGGCCTGCCCCGCAGGGGGCGGCCGGCGGCACACATGAACTGGGTAATAGGTCCGTGAGGGCTTATTATATCTCTCATGTTGGGCATGACATGAGAATCCTCTCTCCTCTCAAAGCGCAAAGCAAAGGGACGGACTGCCAGGCAGTCCGTCCCTTTGCTTCATCCGCAGGCATGTCCAAAAATCCTTGATTAAATATTAAGAACCACAACTTGATAAATAAAGTCTCCACATATGCAATATAAATATAACAACAGTTTGTCTTTTCCCGTTTCAATATTTGTGCTAATCTACAAAATGCAACTATAAACAGGAACATGCTCCGGCAGGGAAAACGGAAGGGAGGCGCACCTATCGGAGGCGGCCAAATCGAGGGGGAAGAGATCAGCCGTTGCACACTATAAGCAGGGGAAAAGGAGGAAAGATCCAGTGGAAGAAGCTGAAAAAAGATACAGCACAATCAATGTGATCGCCGCTATCAGCGTAAGTGCCCTGATCTATCTGGGCAACTTTGTTTCTCCCGTCATTTCTCTTATCAGTGCAGAGTACCCCGAAATTTCTGTCACCGCCATCAAAATGCTCACCACAATCCCCTCTCTTATGATGGTGGTCATGTCCCTGGTGGGCGGGAGCCTGACCAGCCGGTTTCCCATTAAGAAAATTGTCCTGTTCGCCTCCGCCTTTTCGCTGGTTGGAGGCCTGCTGCCGGTGGTGCTCAACGGCTTTGCCGTCCTGATCGCGTCCCGGGTCATTTTCGGCGTGGGACACGGCCTGATTTTTCCCCTGGCCTCCGCCATCATCAACCAGCTGTTTACCGGCAAGCAGCGCGACAGGCTGATGGGCATCCGCGCCGGCGTGGGCGCCCTGATCGGCGCCTGCTACTCCGCCATAGCCGGCATCGTGGGTATGGTCAACTGGCGCTATTCCTTTGCCTGCACCGCCGTCGTGGTCCCCATCGCCCTTCTCATCGCCTGGAAGTGCCCGGAAAACGAACTATCCAAGCGGTCCGAGGGCGAGAGCGTCAAGGAGAAGCGGCTGACCCCCATGACCTACGTGATCTATGTGGGCCTGTTCTTCTTCAATATGCTCATGGTGACATTCATGACCAATCTCTCCCTTGTGATCTCCCGTGACGGCATCGGCACCGTGGCACAGGCCGGTACGGTAAGTTCCACCTTCACCGTCTCGGCCTTTGTGGCGGGCATCATCTTTGCCTTTGTAAAGGGCCGGCTGAAGCGCTACACCACCTCCCTGGCCTTCGGTCTGGTGGGCCTGGGGCTGGCGATCCTGTTCTTCTCCCAGGCCCTGCCCCTGTTCTACGTGGGCGCCGTGTTTTACGGCCTGGGCTTCGGCTTCTACAATCCCCAGCTTACCATGGTGGCCGCCCAGACAGCCACCAAGCCCAAGTACGCGCCTATTGCCATCGCCGGCTACACCAGCTGCGTTGGCTTCGGACAATTTATGGCCTCCATTGTCCTGCCCCAAGTGGCGCGAATCCTTGGGATCACCAGCACCCGCTCCGACTGGCTGATTGCCTTTATTGGCTGCGGCATTGCGGTTCTCATCTCCGGCATTTACATCACCGCCACCGGCGGCACCGGCGGCAGGAAAAAAGAGGCCTAACGTACAAGGACTATGCGGAAAGGAGCCATTTTATGACCAACCAGGACCTGTATAACGAGAGAGTACAACTGATTCAGGATTCCATCGCCCTCAAGCCCACAAAGCGTATGGTAAACGCTGTCCGCGTCAACTACTGGCCCTATCTGGAGTACGGCATGACCCTGGCGGACGCCCTGCGGGACTACGACAGGGGCAACGAGTGCTTTTACCGCTACCACCGGGAATTTGACCCGGACGTGGCCAGCATGTGCTCGGCCAACTTCCCCAGCAAGGTGTATGAAATCGCGGGACTGAAAACCGTCCGCTGGCCCGGCGACCCCAAGGGGCTGGACGTCAACGCCCCCTATCAGTTCATCGAGTATGAGACCATGATGGAGGACGAGTACGACGAATTCCACGACAGTCCCATCCAGTTCGCCGTGGGGAAATTCATGCCCCGCACCGCCGAAGTGTTCGCGCCCCTGAGCAATTTGAACTGGCAGATGATGTGCACCGGCATCACCGGGCACATCAACGCCTTCACCTCCCCGGCCATGCTGGACATGTACAAAAAGCTGGAGGAGTGCGCCGCCATCATCGCGGACTACCGCAGGTACTCCGGCCAGGCGGTGAAAACCATCACGGAGATGGGCTATCCCTTCATCAGCGGCACCGGCAGCGCCACCGCCTTCGACATGCTTGCCGACTCCCTGCGCTGCACCATGGGCTTTTTCGCGGACCTGCTCATCCAGCCGGAAAACGTGAGAAAGACCCTGGACAAATTCGTGGAGTACCACATCGCCAACTCCCTGGGCCAGTGCCAGGCCACTGGCTGCAAGTACGCCTGGGTGATGCTGCACAAGGCCTTTGACAACTTCATCAGCGACGAGACGTACCGGAATTTCTACTGGCCCTATCTGCACAAGTGGATCCTGGCCATGGTGGACCACGGCCTGACGCCGGTGGTCTTTACAGAGGGTCCCTACAACACGCGGCTGAAGTACCTGGCCGACGTGCCTGTTGGGAAGGTGATTTACCACTTCGAGGAGGTTGATTTCCGGGCGGCCAAGCGGGAACTGGGGGGCAAGGCCTGCATCATGGGCGGCTTCCCCAACCAGTCCCTGATGTTCGATACTCCCGATCAGGTCCGCGACAAGGTCAAGGAGGTCATCGACATTATGGCCCCCGGCGGCGGATACATGTTCGGCATGAGTGCCAGCATCGACCACGCGCCCCGGGCAAATATGGAGGCCCTGTTCGAGACGATCCGGGAGTACGGCAAGGCCTGAGACAGCCCCGGCGCGGCTGTGCCCTCCGGAGTCCCCTGACAAAAAGCCGCGGCCCGGCGAAGCGGGCCGCGGAGCAAAAGAAAAGACACAGTCCTTTGGACTGTGTCTTTTCTTTTGGTGGACGCTAACGGACTTGAACCGCTGACCCCCTGCACGTCAAGCAGGTGCTCTAGCCAGCTGAGCTAAGCGTCCACATGCGGAACGTTGATATGATACCCCAAATCAGCCGTTTTGTCAACCGTTTTTTCGGGATTATCCCCACTTTTTTCGCCCAGCGGCCAGCCGCCCAGCTGTAAAATCTCCTCCACATGCTGGTGGGCATAGTCCAGCACCCGCTGCAGGCACACCGGCGCCGCCGGCCCGTACCGGCGGGCGTTCTCCTCCTGGTGGCGCAGCAGGCCCTCCGCCAGCATCATGTCCCCCATCAGGTCGCAGATCGCCATATGCAGTTCCTCTCGCTCGGTCATGATGTCACCCTCCGTCTTTATCAGATACTGATTTTAAATAAAATGCTTTTACTTGAAATCCTGCGCGCTATGCGTGCTGGCGTCGCGCGTACCGTGCGCCGCGCCGTCTCATAAAAACCTGACGCGCTTC
>USMP01000201.1 GCA_900555795.1 uncultured Eubacteriales bacterium | reverse complement strand
GGGGTCCGGGTCCACTGCCGCCACAGCGGATACCATCTCCAGAAAGCCCATGGCCCAGGGGGGGAGGGCTCCCGGCAGCAGCGCCGCCACCACCCGGAAGAGCACCACATAGGCACAGATGCCCAGGGTGGAGGTCAGCGCCCCTCCCACGGAACAGGTCAGCGCCCGGGGCAGGGGGACCGCTTCCTCCCGGTCCGGCCGGGCCGGCGGCAGGCTGGGGCCCCGGCTTCGGGCCAGACGGCAGAGAAGCATCCCCGTCAAGAGGGCGGCGGCTATATGGACCAGCAGCAGCCAGGCCCCCGCCCGAACGCTGCCCAGCATCCCCACGCCTACAAAGCTGAGGAGGAAGGCGGGGCCGCAGTTGTTGCAGAACCCCAGCAGCACCTCCGCCTCCTGCCGGGTGGCAAGCCCCCTGCTGTATAGATCGGCGGCCGTCCTGGCCCCGGTGGGATACCCACCCAGAAGTCCCGCCAGAAGGGGCATGGCGCATACCCCCCTCAGCCGGAACAGCGGCCCCATAAAGGGGGCTGCCAGATGTTGGAGCCAGCTGGAAAAGCCCAGCTGCACCAGCAGGGATACCGCCACAAAAAAGGGAAACAGGGAGGGGATCACTGTGCGGTAACACAGCAGAAGCCCCTCCTGAGCGGCGGCGGAAACCGCCTGAGGGCGCAGAAGCAGCAGGGCGGAAAAGCAGAGAATGGCTCCAATGGGCAGCAGCCTTTTCATATCATCACCACTGGAAGCATATGCGGGGGATGGACAGGTTAGACCGAAAAAGACGGCGGGCAGCAAGTGGGCGCCTGTAAAACACATATGTGCACAGCACACCGCCAGGCGGTGCAGACGTTCGCCCTTGCGCGGCGCCTATAAATTTGGTATATCTTAGGTAAAGAGCAATACATCAGGAGTTGCGGGGACAGGCATTGTGTATGGCAATGCTCTCTATTTTGTGCAGGGATTGAGAGGACAACCGGTAAGAAACCTGTTATTATGGTATACAGATACGGAGGTGTCTCAATGGATTGGGTCGAGGGATTAAATCAAAGCGTCCGTTATATTGAGGAGCACTTGACAGATGAGATTGACTACGAACAACTTGGACGGATCGCCTGCTGCTCAGCGTATCACTATCAGAGAATGTTTACCTATATGGCGGGCATTTCTCTGGCGGAATATATCCGAAGAAGAAAAATGTCATTGGCAGCGATTGATCTGCAGAGCGGCAAGGAAAGGATTATTGATGTTGCCGCCAAATATGGGTATCGCTCTCCAACCGCATTTACGAGAGCATTTCAGTCTTTCCACGGAATGGCTCCCTCATCGCTTAAAAATGGCGACGCAGTGGTAAAATCATTCTCCCCCATTGTATTTTACATGACAGTAAAGGGAGCGACAGAAATGAACTATCGAATGGAAAACAGGGGCGCTTTCCGCGTGATTGGAGTGTCCGCACCGCTTGACCGCGACATTGAAAAGAACTTTGAGGTCGTGCCGAAGCTGTGGCAGGCCGCTGCCGCAGATGGAACGATACAAAGGCTGGCAGGTATGATGGACACGCCGCCCATGGGACTTTTGGGAGTCAGCGCCTGCAACGATGCAGAGCAATGGAGGTATTTTATCGCTGTTTCAAGCACAAAGGAAAGCGGGGACTTCGAGGAATATACCATACCCGCATCCACATGGGCGATCTTCTCTGCAACAGGGGATAACCGGTCCGTTCAGGAGCTGGAACGCCGCATCATTACGGAGTGGCTTCCGGGCTCCGGATATGAATATGCCAATGCTCCGGATATTGAGGTCTATCTGAATCCAGATCCTCAAAACGCGCAGTATGAGGTATGGATTCCAGTGGTAAGGAGAGAAGGATAAGCGGGATACGCCATTGAAAACAGGCAGATAAATTTTGGCTTGCCGCATACAGCAGCATGAGAAAAGCACTCCGCTGGTCTGCGCAGGCCGGCGAAGTGCTTTTCCTGTTTTATGAACTGCGGCCACTTCTCGCGGCTCCACGCGGGCCTGTATGGCGCCGGACCGGCGGTTACTCCAGATTCAGCCTCCGCCTGAGGATGTAGCGTGTTCCCGCAAAACAGGCCGCGGCCAGCAGAATGTCGGAGACAATCAGCAGCCAGATGGTCCCGTGACTGAAGATGAAATCGCCGCTGCTGCCATCCAGAGTCAGATGCAGGCCGAAAAAGCTCAGGTAGAAAGAGTCCCCCACGGCCCCAAACCCCACAGGCAGGAGATCCATCAGGGCGCTGAGCACCGCGTTGAGGGCAATGTAGGCCCCCACGCTCCAGGCCACCCGGTGCTTTTGGAAGAGATGGCCGATGGCCATGGCCAGATACAGCCGCAGGAAGCTGGAGGCCATGCCCACAAGAAGAAGCACCAGCCCCTCTAGGCAGTAGATCCAGAACTGCCCCCCCGCCTGATGGATAAGGCGGCCCATGGCGCCCATCGCGCTCTGCCAATCCCGGGCGCCGATGGGCAGCAGCAGGAGGATGGACAGGATGGCCACCAGAACGCTGACCAGGGTTACAGCCACGGCGCAGATCAGCTTGGAGGCAATCAGCATCCCCGGCCCCACCGGCAGGGTGTGCATCAAATACCCCTCGTCCCCCAGCAGGCCCTTATAGAACCGCTGGACGGTGTAGATGATGGCGATGACGAACATGGCCATGAGGATGGCCACGTAGACCATCATGGATACCACGGCAGCCACGCCGCCCAGCTGGGAGGCGCTCTCCACATTGCCTCCCAGCAGCAGCCGGTTGACCAGGGCCAGCACCAGGGCTGCCGGCCAGATCAGGGCAAATTGCTTCCACATGGAGCGAAAATCATATTTCAGCAGCTTTCCCAGCATCAGAAAGCACCTCCTTCATAGGGATGGGCCTTGAAGATCTCACGGAACAGGGCGTCCACGCTCTTGCCCTCCCGCTCCCGAATGGCGTCCACGCTGTCGTGGAGGACAATCTGCCCCTCCTTGAGGAAGATGGCCTCGTCCAGGACCTGCTCAATGTCGGAAATAAGGTGGGTGGAAATGAGCACGGTGCCCTCCTCGTTGTAGTTGGTGAGAATGGTGTTCAGGATGTAGTCCCGGGCGGCGGGATCCACTCCGGCGATGGGCTCATCCAGAAGATACAGCTGGGCGCGCCGGGCCATCACCAGCACCAGCTGCACCTTCTCCTTGGTGCCCTTGCTCATGGTCTTCAGCCGGTCGCTGGGGGTGACGGAGAGACTGGCGCACATGGACATGCACTTGGCCCGGTCAAAGTCCCCGTAAAAATCCGCGAAGAGATCGAAGAGGTCTGTGGCCTTCATCCAGTCCGCAAAGTACATCTTGTCCGGCAGATAGCTGATGATGGATTTGCTGTGGGGCCCCACCGGCTGCCCGTCGATGGTGACGGCCCCGTCCGTGGGCTGCAGCAGCCCGCAGAGAATTTTAATGAGAGTGGTTTTGCCGCTGCCGTTGGGGCCCAGCAGCCCCACAATGCGGCCCCGGCCCAACTCCAGATTCACCCCGGCCAGCGCGCTTTTGCTGCCGTAGCGCTTGGTGAGGCCGGTACAGGTGACAAAGCGTTCATTCATGGTGTAATTCCTCCTCTAAAAACACAATGGCGTCCTCCCGGCTGTAGCCCAGGTCCGCCAGTATCTCCAGGCAGTCCCGTACCGCCGTGCGGGCCCGCTCC
>USMP01000200.1 GCA_900555795.1 uncultured Eubacteriales bacterium | reverse complement strand
TTTTCACCAGCTTGTCGTACAATTCGTCCAGCTGTGCCTGATGGGCGTCGAACCACTTTCCCTCCACCTCGTAGGCGGCCCTGCGGATGGAACGGTCAGGGCTCTGCTTGTAGGGCCCCAGCTTGGGCAGGGGCAGCTTTTCGCCGTTCCACTCCACCACGGCGGAGGCGTACAGCTTCTGATACTCGCTCTGAAGCCGGTTTTCCTCCTGCATCAGGTCCATAATCTCCGGCTTCATGGTGCGCACCTGGATCTCCAGGTTGGTGAAGAGCAGCTTGCCCAGCTTCTCCTCCAGCTGGGAGCGGAAGGGGGAGGCCAACAGGGCCAGGTTGATCTGCTGAAACAGTTCCTGGAGGGCGGGGGCAGCCTGGTCGACAAAATCGTTTTCCTGGTCGTAGAACTCGTCCCGGGTGTCGATGGTGTGGCGAACGCTGGCCAGGGCGACGCGGGTGGAGACGTCCTTATTCAGGGCGTCAAAGGCCTCATAGGCGTCCAGCACCTCCTGGGCGGAGGCGGCGTCTCCAATCCGGCGGGCGATGTCCTCCACCTGGGCGCGCACCGCGTCCAGGTCGGGGCGCTGGTAGGGCATTTCTGTAAATTTCATAGACGTACTCCTTTTCCATGTCGATATCATATTATGAAACAATGCAACCCGCTTCAGGCGGGGTGATCCCCTTTATAGGGCCGCCAATACGGCGGTGAGGTACCGCCAGGTACGCTCCGTGGAGGAGATGGACAGGCGCTCCCGGGTGCTGTGGACCTCCTGGAGGTCCGGCCCCAGGGATACGGCGTCCAGTCCCGGCAGCTTGCCGGCAAAGAGACCGCACTCAAGCCCCGCGTGGATGGCCTCCACCGTGGGGGCCCTGCCGTACTGCTGCTGGAATACCTGTACCATGGTCTCCCGCAGGGGGGAATCCTTCCGGTACTCCCAGGCGGGGTAATCCCCCCGCTGGCCGAACTGGGCACCAAACTGGGAGGCCAGTTCCTCCAGACGGCGGGAGAGGGCCTCTTTCTCCGCTCCCACGCTGGAGCGGATGGAACTGGAGAGTTGATAGACGCCCCCCTCCAGACGCAAAATGCCCAGGTTCAGGGAGGTCTGCACCAGACCGGGAATATCCCGGCTCATGGCCAGCACCCCGTTGGGATACGCCTGGAGAAGGGAAATGAACTGCCGGCTGTCCTCCGAACCCAGGGCGGAGTGGGTGCCGGGGGCATCCTGGCAGGTAAAAGCGGCGGTAAGACCCGGCTCTGTGGCGGCGAACTCCGCCGCCGCGGTCTTGGCCCAGTGGTTGGTGAGGGCAGCCAGTGTTTCCGCCTCCCCCAGGGGGATGACCAGTTCAGCCTGGGCCTCCTTGGGAATGGCGTTATCCTGATCCCCGCCGCGGAGGGACGCCAGACGCACCGGGACACGGTCCGACAGCGCCTCCAGGCAAGCGCCCAGCAGTTTGTTGGCATTGGCCAGGCCCTTGCCGATCTCCATGCCGGAGTGGCCGCCCTGAAGGCCGCTGATGGTGAGGGTGCACAGCAGGCCCGGGGCCTTCTCCACGGCCAACTCACCGGAGATGTCGCACCGGGCGCCGCCGGCACAGCTGACGGTGAGCACGCCCTCGTCCTCGCTGTCCAGATTGATGAGAGCCCGGCCGGAGAGATCCGAACAGTCCAGCGCCGCTGCACCCAGAAGGCCGATCTCCTCATCCACGGTGAAGACCGCCTCAATGGGGGGGTGGGGCAGCGAATTCTCCGCCAGCACTGCCAGAATCATGGCCACGGCTATGCCGTTGTCCCCCCCCAGGGTGGTACCCCTGGCCCGGACAAAGTCGCCATCGGCATAGAGCTGCAGGCCCTGGCTGGCAAAGTCATGGTTCACTCCGGCGTCCTGTACACATACCATGTCCAGATGGCCCTGCAGAATCACTGCGGGGCGGTCCTCATAGCCGGGTGAAGCCGCTTTCCAAATCACCACATTGCCCGCCTCATCCCGGCGGCAGGGCAGTCCCCGCTCCTGGGCAAAGGCGGCGCACCAGGCGCTGGCGGCGGCGGTGTTGCCGGAGCCCCGGGGAATGCGGCTGAGTTCCTCAAAAAAGTGAAATACGGCTCTTGGCTCCAGATGGGATAGTACGTCGTGCTGCATCACAGTCTCCTCCGCTTTTAAAAAATATAATAAGGCATCTTACCTTTACAGCAAATGCACGCCGGCGGCTTCACAGATGGTGGCGGTGTCCTGATCCCAGAGGCTCACCTGTACCTCACCGATGTGGCAGCAGCCGATCATCAGCATGCACAGCCGGCTCTGGCCGATGCCGCCGCCGATGGTCAGGGGCAGCTGGCCGTTGAGCAGCATCCGGTGGTAGGGCAGGGCCCGACGCTGGTCGCATCCCGCCAGCTTCAGCTGGCGGCTCAGGCTCTCCTCGTCCACCCGGATGCCCATGGAGGAGATTTCAAAGGCCCGGCCCAGAACGTCGTTCCACATGAGGATATCGCCGTTGAGGGACCAGTCGTCGTAGTCCGGCGCCCGGCCGTCGTGGGGGATGCCGCTTTTCAGCTTGCCCCCAATCTGCATCAGAAATACGGTTTTGTGTGCACGGGTAAACTCCGTCTCCCGCTGGGAGGGGGTCAGGGTGGGGTACAGATCCTCCAACTCCTGGGTGGTGATACAGGTCACATCCCGCTCCAGCTTTACCTTCAACTGGGGAAAGGCCCGGCGCAGGGCGTCGCAGGTGTCGCAGACCGCCCCCACAATGGAGCGGACAGTGTACTTCAGAAAGTCCAGGTTCCGCTCGTCCCGGGTGATGACCTTTTCCCAGTCCCACTGGTCCACGTAGACGGAGTGGATGTTGTCCAGGGTTTCATCCCGGCGGATAGCGTTCATATCAGTATACAGGCCGTTGCCGGGGTAGAAGCCGTAGCGCTTGAGGGCCAGACGCTTCCACTTGGCCAGGGAGTGGACCACCTCGCCCACGGCCCCGTCCACGGCGGGAATGTCAAAGGCTACAGGGCGCTCCACACCGTTGAGGTTGTCGTTGAGGCCGGAGTCCCGGTCCACAAACAGGGGAGCGGATACCCGGCGCAGGTTCAGGGCGAATTTCAGATTTTCCTGGAAGCTGCTCTTCACAAACTCGATGGCCCGCTGCATGTCGTAGCCGGTCAGGGGGGCGCGGTAGAGCGGGGGAATGACGCAGTTGCTCATAGGGGACCTCCTTGGTTAAAATTCACAGCAATTATATGATACATCATATCAGGAAAAAATGCACGAGGAATTTCCCCGTTTTTCCAGACCGTATGGAAAACATAGCTGACAGGATAGCGCCGGAATGGTAAGCTTAATTCAGCAATGTTGCCGGAAATGATGCGGATAAGACGGAACAAGGCGGCATAGCCGGCAATTTATGCGATCCGGATTCGAACATGATATTGTGATGCAGATGATTGCCGGTTTGTGAGGTGATTCAAAGCATGCGCAGAAGAGCGGTTTGGAAAAGGGGAGCAGGCGTGCTGATTGGCGCTCTGCTGCTGGCAGCACTTCTGACTGCCTGCGGCGATATGGACCGGGAGAGACCGGAGCGATTCGTGGAGTTCGCCCGGGAGTTTCGGTGGCCGGAACCCGCTGAGGGGGGAGGGAGGGTGTACCCCATCCGGTGATGGCGGAGAGACCTCCGCTGGCTGGGGACGCCGAAAGGCGTCAGGCGGCTTGTGGAATTTGATATAGCGGGGC
>USMP01000199.1 GCA_900555795.1 uncultured Eubacteriales bacterium | reverse complement strand
TCCTCGAGATCTTCAAGAAGTACAACGTCCGCTATTTCTTCTACAATGGCGGCAACGACTCCATGGATACCTGCAACAAGATCTCCAAATACATGCAAAAGGTGGGCTATGCCTGCCGGATCATGGGCGTGCCCAAGACCATCGACAACGACCTGTTCGGAACCGACCACTGCCCCGGCTACGCCTCCGCCGCCAAGTATATCGCTACCAGCTGCATGGAGGTCTACCAGGACGCCCGGGTCTATGACACCGGCATGATCTGCATCATTGAGATCATGGGCCGCCATGCCGGCTGGCTCACCGCCGCCGCCAGCCTGGCCACCGCCTACGGCGCCGGCCCTGACCTCATCTATATGCCGGAAACCAACTTCAGCATGGAGTCCTTCCTGGCCGACGTGAAGTCCGTCTACGAAAAAAATGGAAACTGCATGGTGGCGGTCAGTGAGGGGATCCACTATGCCGACGGTTCCTTTGTCTCCGAAGCGAAGACCTCTGCTACAGACGGCTTCGGCCACGCCCAGCTGGGCGGTCTGGCCGCTATGCTGGCGGATGTCTGCAAAAAGGCCATCGGCGCCAAGGTCCGTGGCATCGAGTTGAGCCTTCTCCAGCGCTGCGGCGCCCATCTGGCCTCCCAGACGGATATCGACGAGTCCTTTATGTCCGGTAAGGCCGCCGTGGAGAACGCCGTGGCCGGCCTCACCGATAAAATGGTTGGATTTGAGCGCAGCTATGAAAATGGCAAGTATGTCTGTAAAACCAAACTGTTCAATCTCACTGACGTAGCCAACACGGAGAAAAAGTTCCCCCGGGAGTGGATCAATGCCGCCGCCAATGGTATTGAGCGCCCCTTCATTGACTATGCGCTCCCCCTTATCCAGGGTGAGACCAGGATGCGGAAGGTGGACGGCCTGCCACGGTTTGTAAAGCTGAAAAAAATTATCGCGGAGTAAGAGAGCCGGGAGTCACCGTGCTCCCCTTCTCCCTTCCGCTGCAACCGGTGGAGCCGCCGCAGAGTTTCTCACTCTGCGGCGGCTCCGCTGTTTTTTGAAAAATGCCAAGCAAAGCACGGCGGCCACCATGTCATTTACAGATTTCCACAGAGTGCTTGGATTCCGGCAGAGCAATGGCCACATACTCCAGTTCCTGCGTCTCCTGCAACCACCGAGGAATGCATTTCGTATCCCCAAGGGTGCATATCACGCCTACATTGGCCGGGGTACCGCTTTTAGCCGGCACCACCCGAATCTCCGCCAGTTTTTCCTTGTTGGCGTGGAAAAACTCGTTGACCCGGCTGATGTCTGTCAGTTCCAGATAGAAGATATTCAGTTCCACTTCCTTAACAGACTGCTCCAGCCTGCTCAGAAACGTCATGGTAATAAGCACTATAACAAAGGCAATGGCCGCGCCCCAGTAAAACCCGATGCCAATGGCCAATCCAATGCTGGCGGTGGTCCAGAGCCCTGCGGCGGTGGTGAGACCCGTAATCTGGGTGTAGGTGCGTGTGAGAATCGTGCCGGCGCCCAGAAAGCCGATTCCGGAAATTACCTGGGCAGCAATACGCATGGGATCGTTGTCAAACCCCAGGACGAGGGACACATAGAGTCCCACCATGGCGGTCATGCTGGCGCCCAGGCAGACCAGAATGTGTGTACGCAGGCCGGCTGCCCGGCCATGGCGGCCCCGGCCAAAACCAATGCACCCACCCAACAGAGCGGAGAGCAGGATGCGGGTCGCGACCGACACTGTATTGAACTCCCAGAGGGAGGCCGCAAAGGGATGCTGCGACAGAGACGACACCATCTGTTCCTCCTTTCCTCTTCCTTTCCCCATGCGCCCGGCTGATGCGGGCAGAACTGCGGTCACTGGTGGTCAAAGCAGGCGACATAGTGATAGGGGCTTACCTCCAGCAGCGGAGGAATGCCGGCCCGGCAATGTTCCTGGCACTCAAAGCAACGATTGGCGAAGCGGCACTCATCCGGCAGATTGACGGGGCTGGTGATTTCCCCCTTCAGGGAAATCCGCTGCCGCCGGTAGGACAGATCCGGTACAGGTATCGCGGAGAGCAGCGCCTTCGTATAGGGGTGGATGGGGTTTGTGAACAGTTCCTCCGACGACGCCTTCTCCACAATGGAGCCCAGGTACATAACCGCGATCTCATCGGAAAAGTGGTTCACCACGCTGAGATCATGGGTGATAAAGATATAGGTCAGTCCCATTTTCTGCTGCAGTTCTTTCAGCAGATTCAGAATCTGTGCCTGAATGGATACATCCAGGGCGGACACAGGCTCATCACAGACCACCAGCTTCGGCTCCATTGCCAGAGCCCTGGCAATGCCGATGCGCTGACGGCGGCCGCCATCCAACTCGTGAGGATAGCTGTTGATCAGCCGCTCCGCCAGTCCCACAGTCTCCATCAGTTCCAGAACCCGGTTTTCAATGTCGTGCTTATTGGTCAGAATGCGATTTTCCCGAATGGGCTCGGCAATGATCTGATTGACCGTCTTTTTGGGGTCCAGGGAGGAGAAGGGGTCCTGAAAGATAATCTGCATATCCTTGCGCATCCGCCGCATGGCGCCGTGGGACAGCTTTGTAATATCCTTTCCGTCAAAGATGACCTCGCCGGCGGTTGGCTCAATCAGCCGCAGGATGGAACGTCCCGTGGTGGATTTGCCGCAGCCGGACTCCCCCACCAGTCCCAGGGTCTTGCCCCGCTCCAGAGTGAAACTTATGTCATCCACCGCGTGGAGCATCCCCTTGGAGGTTTTAAAGTATTTTTTCAGATGACGGACTTCCAGAATGTGATCGGCCACTACTTGTGCCCCCTTTCAATGTGGAACCCCTCCCGCTCATAGGCGGCGCAGGCCACCTGATGGGTATCGCTGATGCGCTTCAGGACAGGCTGACTGCCCATACAGGCCTCTGTGGCGTAATTGCAGCGCGGGGCGAAGGCACAGCCGGTCGGCAGGTTGGTGGGGTCCGGCATCAGCCCCTTGATGGGCTTCAGCATAGCGGTACGATTTTTGATGTTGGGCAGAGAGTTGAAAAGGCCCTCGGTATAGGGGTGCATGGTGCGGTTAAATACGTCCTCCAGGGTCCCCTGCTCCACGATGCGCCCAGCGTACATCACCGCCACCGTGTCGCAGACCTCGGCCACAATCCCCAGGTCGTGGGTAATCATGATCATGGAGGTGTCATATTTCTCCTTCAGATCGTTCATCAGTTCCAGCACCTGGGCCTGGATGGTGACGTCCAGGGCGGTTGTAGGCTCGTCGGCAATGAGCAGCTTGGGATTGCAGGCCAGAGCAATAGCGATGACCACACGCTGCTTCATGCCTCCGGAAAACTGATGGGGATACTCGTTGATGCGGGAGGCGGGAATACCCACCAGTTCCAGCATCTCGCCAGCCCGCTCCATAGCGGCCTTTTTGCCCAGGTGCTCATGGATCTCCAGGCTTTCGGCAATCTGCTCCCCTACAGTAAACACGGGATTCAGGGCTGTCATAGGGTCCTGAAAGATCATGGAGATATCCTTGCCCCGTACCTCCTCCATTCTGGCGGCGGGCATATGCAAGATATCGTGTCCGTCGATCATCAGCTTGTCGCACTCCACCACTCCCGGCGGGTCAGGCACCAGACGCAGCATGGCCAGGGCCGCCGTGGTTTTTCCGGCGCCGGTCTCCCCCACCAGGCCGATGGTTTGCCGGTAGCCCAGCTGCAAGTCGATGCCGTTG
>USMP01000198.1 GCA_900555795.1 uncultured Eubacteriales bacterium | reverse complement strand
CCTGGGCGGCCAGAGCCGCCGCAGAGGCGAACAGATCCCCGCCCCGGGCCAGACAGCCGCCAAGGGCAGCCAAAATCAGCCCAAAGGCGTAGATGCTGCCCTTATGGGTGTTGACGCCGCCGGTGGCCGCCAGCATGGTGCTCTCGGCCGCCAAACCCGCCTGCTGAAGCCGCGGCATACAGTCCGCCCCCTCCATACCCAGTTCCACTGACCGGCGGAAATAGGGGGTGAGGCATTTTGCCGAGCGGTGGAACATGGCCCGGTCCATGTCGGCGTGGGCGCCGGTGTTCCGCCGGTCCACCAGCCCCGGCTTGGGGGTCAGATCCACCTCGTCGATAAGCGCCCCCACCGCCAGCGCGGCCAGATGCTCTGCCGCAAATGCCTGCAGAAGGGAGCGGGTAGCCGCCTGAATGGCCGGGAGGCCGTGGGCGCGGCTGCGGGCGCAGGGGGCGGCGGGACCGCCGCAGACCAGGCAGGCGCGCTGCTCCGTTCGGGACAGCTTCCGCCCATCCGTGTCGATGACATCCAGATCATAGAGCCGCCCCACGGGCCGCCCGGTCTCCCGCTCCACGGCCGCGCTCTTCAGATCCGCTGCCGGCATATCGCACACCAGGATGGCCTCCAGCCCGGTGGCTGCCTCCGTCAGTTCCCGATGGAGCAGCGCCGGTCCCAGCCGGCGCTCCCACTCCTCCAGTTCTGCCCGGAAAGCCAGATCCGCCAGCGCCGAGCGCTTCACCGGCCCCGCGATATTCATGGTCATCCCCAGAAGGGGGCGTCCATAGGCGGCCAGCAGCCGCGCCTGAGTTGCCGCCCGGGCCTCCCGGGCATCCAGAACTTCTTGTAACGATACGTCTCCCATAGGTGCTCCTTCTCGGTTTTTCCTCCTGGAGAAATTTGCCGCGGGAGTTTCCTGCCCCGCATTTCTGTGTACCTTTAGGCACCCCGGCAGGCCTATGCCTGCCGGGGTGCCGGTTCTGCCGCAGAATTGTCCCGGGGAAAACAGCCCTTCCCGCCAAACCCGTTCGGTGCGGCCTCCCTTTTTCAGAGGGAAGCGCTCCGGCCTACTCCTCGTCGATCTGGCGGATGGTGTCGATGATGGTATTGTTGCGGTACATGACCACGCCGACGACCCGGTCCTTGTAGCGGATGGGATCGGGCTTGCCCACCAGGGCCTCGGCCATGTCCTTCAGCTGCTGGATGGAGCAGACGCGGATACCGGCTTTTTTCAGCTTTTCAGCCACCTCGGGGCGCTTGGGGTTGACGGCCACGCCCTGGTCGGTGACGACCACGTCCACCACGGAGCCGGGGGTGACAATGGTGTTGACCCGGTCAATGATGGTAGGGATGCGGCCCCGGGTCAGGGGCGCCACCACCACGGACAGGGACGCGCCCTGGGCCGTATCCGGGTGGCCGCCGATGGCTCCCCGGATCACCCCGTCGCTGCCGGTGAGCACGTTGACGTTGAAGTCCACGTCGATCTCCAGGGCGGAGAGGATGACGAAGTCCAGCTGATCCACTGCGGCGGCGTAGAGGAAGCTGGCGTAGTAGGTGGCGCCGATCTGGTGGTGGAAGCGGTTGTTTTTCAGACTCATGGCGGCGTCCAGATCGAAACTCTGGACGTCCAGGATGCGGTCGATCAGGCCCTCCTCGTGCATGGCGGCGATCTGGCCGGTAATGCCTCCCAGAGCGAAGCGGCAGTGGATGTCCTTGTCCAGCATCATCTGCCGGATGAACCGGGCCGTTGCCAGGGAAGCGCCGCCGGAGCCCATCTGCATGGAGAAGCCGTCATAGAGATAGCCTGCCGCGTCGATGACGTTGGCGGCAGTCTGAGCGATGAGCAGTTCCTTGGGATTCTTGGTGTAGCGGGTGGCCCCGGACATGATGCCCTTGGGGTCGCCGATGTCGTCTGTGACGACAATGTAGTCCACGTCGTACTCCGGGATGGCCCAGGGGGCGTTGGGGTAGCGCACCAGATGGTTGGTGAGGATCACCACCTTGTCGGCGTACTTGGCGTCGGTGCGGGCATAGCCCATGGAGCCGCAGGCGATATAGCCGTCCTCCCGGCTGTAGCCGTTGGCATTGCCGTAGGGGTCGCAGGAGGGGGCACCCAGGAAGGCCACATCGATGTGCAGTTCGTTGCTGCGGATAGCGGCTGCCCGGCCGCCGTGGCTGCGGAACACCACCGGGCAGTCCATCAGGCCCCGGGAAATCTGCTCCGCCAGTTCACCCCGGAGGCCGGAGGTCTCAATGTGGGTGATGACGCCGCTTTTGATGTGCGCAATGAGAGGGGCGTGGACGGCGGCCAGAGAACTGGCGGCCAGGGTCAGGTTTTTGTAGCCCATCCGGGCCAGAGTGTCCACCACCAGATTCACCACGTGGTCGCCGTTGCGGAAGTGGTGATGGAAGGAGATGGTCATGCCGTCCTTCAGCCCGGTGGCCCGAATGGCGTCCTCCAGAGAGGGAAGGATCTTGTTGTGGAGGTAGGAGCGCTCCTGAAAAACATCGGTGTGCTTGGGTGGGGTGCCGGTAAAAACACCCCGGTGGGAGATCTCCTCAATGTGGGGGATCTGGCGCAGCAGTTCATCCATGGCTCATTCCTCCTCCGTCAAGTTGTCCGCTTCCGCCAGGGCAATGAGCCGCTGGGCGCGGATGACCACAGGTTTATCGATCATTTTGCCCTTGAGGCTGATCACGCCGCTGCCCCGGCGGTGGGCCTCCTCAATGGCCTCCATAACGGCGCGGGCCTTCGCCAGATCCTTCTCACTGGGCATGAAGCAGCGGTGGAGGGGTTGGATCTGCCGGGGGTTGATGACGGATTTTCCGTCAAAGCCCAGCTTTTTTACCAGGGCTGCCTCCGCCAGAAAGCCCTCCTCGTCATTTACGTCGGAGTAGACGGTATCCAGGGCCGCGATCCCCGCGGAACGGGCGGCATTCAGGATCATGCTGCGGGCAAAGAGCAGTTCAATACCGTCGGAGCGGGTGGTTTTCAGATCGGTGACATAGTCCTCCGCCCCCAGAGCGATCCCGATAAGCCGGTCGGAGGCGTGGGCAATTTCCCGGGCGCTGAGGACGCCGTTGGCGCTCTCAATGGCGGCCATCATGCCGGTGGCCCCCACGGGAATCCCGTGCTTTTTCTCGATGCGGGCAATCTCGCGCTCACAGTCCACCACATCCTGGGCACTGTCCGTCTTGGGCAGGCGCACTACGTGGACGCCGGCGGGAATAATGGCCTCCAGATCCTGGATGCCCAGGCCGCTTGCCAGATCATTGATGCGGACCACGATCTCCTTCTTCCCAAAGTTCAGGGTTCTCAGCGCGTTGTGGACCAGAAAGCGGGCGGTGTCCTTCTCCGTATAGGCCACGCTGTCCTCCAGATCAAACATGATGCTGTCCGCTCCGTAGATGCGGGCGTCGGCAATCATACCGGGGTTGTTGCCGGGAACAAACATCATGCTCCGGCGCAGCCGGTCCTTGGTGTAGCGCTTTTCCATCATTTTCCCACCTCCCAGCTGTAATCGGTGCGTTCAGCGGAGCGAAAGGCGGCGGCGCTGACGCGGGCCCGGACGGTGCAGTCCAGGGCGCCCTTGTCCACAGCGGAGACCTCCGCGTGTTCAATGCCGTACTGGGCCAGAGTCTCCCGGATGACCGCCTCAATCTGGCGGCCATACTGCTGCATGACGCTGCTGGTGAGGTCCAGGTGGATTCCCCCACACTCCTTTGGCTCGATTGTCACC
>USMP01000197.1 GCA_900555795.1 uncultured Eubacteriales bacterium | reverse complement strand
AGCGCAGGCAGCGCCACCAGGATCACCATCAGCCCCAGGGGCGGCGCCCCGGCGGGATCCTCCGCGAACGCCCACACCATCAGGCCCATAATCCCCGCCATCAGCGCCACCATTACCGCCGCCATCACCACCGGCGCCACATAGCGGATACGGATGTCCTGGCGCTGCTTATCCTGGAAGGTGGTGCCCGCCTGCTCCATCCGCTCCATCTGCTCCAGGAGGCCGGCGGCGTCCAGATCGTCCAGCCGCTCCTCACGGTCACAGAGGATGGCGCACAGCTGGGACGCCTGGTCCAGATTCCGTTTCTCCCGTTCCAGCGTCACCATATGCCGCCGCATTCCGTCCCCCACCGTGTGGGTACCGGACTGCATCTGCCGGATCTCCCCAATGGGTACCCCCAGCTTCCGCAGCAGCTTGATCCGCCGCAGCGTCTCCACCTCAGCCTCGCTGTAATCCCGGTAGCCGTTCTCACTGTTGCGACGGGGGGACAGGAGGCCCTGCTCCTCATAGAACCGGATATTCTTTTTTGTGACCCCTACCAGGGCCTCCACCTCGTTGATCTTCACGATCTCCCTCCCTTTCTGCCTCTACTATACACCTTCCAGCAGGGGGAAGGTCAAGACGTCTCCCCCATTTTCATCCACCTGAATGGGCTTTTAAGCCAGAGCCGCCCAGATGGCTCCGCCCCGGCGGCGGAGCCAGACAAGGACGCCCCAGGACCCCGCCCCCACGACCAGGGTGGCCAGGGCCAGAAACAAGGTATCCCCCATCATTTCTCCCGCCAGCAGGTACAGCCCCACCAGGCCGAAGAGGAGCGCCCAGCCGCCAAAAAGTGTGACCATAACACTGGCGCTCTGTTTGACCGCCACGGTCTCGTTGGTCCAGTTCAGGTTGGGAAGCTTCAGGTTGGCCGCCAATCCCACCGCTCCCAGCAGCAGAACGATCAAAACGGAGAACGCCAGAGTCAGGGTCGATACCAGCGCCCCAGCGGCCAGAACCCAGCAGAGAACCGCCGCGAAAAGCAGGGCGGGTATCCCCGTGAGAAGCATATGGAGCCGCAGCTTGGCCCGCAGCACCTGCCAGCAGGATACCGGCAGGGACTGGAGCAGCCACACCGCTTTTCCCTCCAGGGAGATGGAGGGGGCCGTGACGGTACCGGTGGCGGCCATGAGCCCCACGGCGGCGCAGGCCATGAGGGGCCCCGCCCCGGCAAGGCCGGGGATCTGGGCCAGGATCTCCAGGAGCATCTCCCGCTTCACCAGAGCCATCACCGCCCCGGCCAGCAGAAAGACGGAGCCCAGACCGCAGTTGAGGGCGTAAATGGGGGTGGCCCAGAACCGGGCAAATTCCCGATCCAGCAGGGCCCTGTCCAGGTTGCGGACCCGCACCCTGTCCTCCCGGTACTTCACCCTGACAGCCCCCCGCTTATCGGTGGCCAGCCGGACAAAGCCCCGGCTGAGAATGGCCCAGGTGAGGGCAAACGCCGCCGCTACCAGTGCGGTAAAGATCGTCAGCGCCCCAAAGCTTCCCAGGGCCGCCCAGCCCATCTGATAGAAGGGGTACAGCACCCGCCGGACAACTCCCCCCACGGCCTCTCCGTTTACCAGCAGCAGCGCCAGCAGGCTGTTGATCCTGGTGATGCCCCAGAAGTAGGCCCCCAGTCCCAGAAGGGACAGCACCAGCACCGCCAGGTTCTTCCGCCGCATCCGGGCGGAGACCAGGGCAATGAGCCAGCCCAGCAGGCAGGAGAGTGTCACCGCCAGCAGGGGCAGCAGCAGAAGCAGCGCCACGCCGCAGACCAGAGCCGCCGCGCTGAAGCCCGCCACAACCTGGTAAACCGCCATGGCCGGGACCAACACCGCCGCCTCCATCAGGAGGGAGACGGCGTAGATGCCCGTCATCCGGGCCAGGAGAATCTTCCAGGCGGGGATGGGCATGGCCAGCAGCAGTTCGTTGTCCCTGGCCTGGTAGAGGCCAGAGTAGGCCATCAATACGCTGCCCACCACCCCCAGAGCCGTGGCGGTGATACCCATGAGGGCAAAGTAGAGCCAGCCCATGCCCGCCCCCACCAGGGGGCCGCAGAGTGTATAGGCGGTCATGGAGAACAAACCGCAGAGGGCCACTACCACGTAGACCATCAGCAGGGCGTACAGCACTATCCGCCCGGTGGAGCGGCGCTTGCCGCTTCGCCCGCTCTGGAAGAAAAAGGCCCCCAGTTCCAGAGCCTGTTTTTTCAGCAGCGCCCTCAGCATTTCTCCTCCTCCAGTTCCAGAAACACCGACTCCAGGGATTCGTCCCCCTTTACGTCCTCCATGGGTCCGGCCTTCACCAGCCGGCCCCCCTTGATGATAGCCACCTTATGGCACAGCTTCTCCGCCACCTCCAGCACATGGGTGGAGAAGAAGATGGCCCCGCCCTCCCGGCAGATGTCCCCCATGATGCCCTTGAGGATGTGGGCCGCCTTTGGATCCAGGCCCACGAAGGGTTCGTCCATAACCACCAGCTTCGGCTGGTGGAGCAGGGCGGAGATCACCGCCAACTTCTGCTTCATGCCGTGGGAGTAGGCCCCGATGGGCTGGCCCAGGTCCTCCGTCAACTGGAAATCGTCGGCGTACCGGCGGACCCGCTCCCGCCGGTGGGCGGCGGGGACGGCGAAGATGTCCCCGATGAAGTTCAGATACTGGATGCCGGTCATAAAGTTGTAGAGATCCGGGTTGTCCGGAATATAAGCGATTTTCCCTTTACAGGTCAGCGGATCAGCTTTGATGGACACGCCGTCCACATAGATCTCACCGCTGTCAAAGGGCAGGATACCGCAGCAGGCCTTGATGGTGGTGGTCTTCCCCGCGCCGTTGTGGCCGATGAAGCCGTAGATCTCCCCCGGGGCGATGTGCAGGCTCAGATCGTCCACCGCGGCCTTTTCCCCATAGCGCTTGGTCAGATGCTCAATCCTCAGCACAGGTGCTCACCCTCCTCCGTAAGTCCCCGGTACACCCGGGCGGCGGCCAGGGCCACCAGCGCGGTAAAGGCCAGCACCGCCAGTTCTGTAATGGCCACGGAGCAGTAGGCGTTTGTCACTACCGCCAGGAAATTGACGGCGGTATGGGTGAGAATAGCCGCCAGATACAGTCCATAGCGCTGCCGCCGCACCGCCGCGAACACCAGCACAGAGTTGGCCACATGGAGCGCAATGGCCACTACCCGCTCAAACCCCGCCCAGAGAAACAGCGTGGCCGGCGTGGCAGCCAGTACCGCCGCCGCGCTCTCCAACTCCGGCGCCAGTTCCCTTCCGCCGGACACGGCGGCGGCGACGATCAGGTTGTTCACCATAGTCATGCCCGTGATCAGCATTGCCTCGATCCCCCCGTGACCCAGGCCATAGGCCAGCGCCGTCACAGGCCGCGTCTCCTTTTTCAGCAGCAGCCGGAAGGCCGCCAGGCGGCCCGTCTCCTCAAAGAGGCCCGCAGCCAGGCCGCCATAGAGGCCATAGAGCCAGATGTTGCCCTGGAGCACCGCTCCAGCCGGGCTCCGCAGCACGGCGCTGTGGAGCAGCTGCTCCAATATCATGGCAAACAGGATGAACGCGGCTGCGCCTGCGAAAAAGCACCTCCACTTTCCCCCCCGCCTTCCCAGAAGGAGCATCGCCCCCACAGGCAGTACAACGGTCAGCGCCAGCGTCACACAGACAGCAAGTATGGATGTAGTTGACATAAGATTTCTCCTTTCCCAGGCGGACTGTTC
>USMP01000196.1 GCA_900555795.1 uncultured Eubacteriales bacterium | reverse complement strand
CCAACCATGGGGGCAGGGTGCTGGACCAGTGCCCCGCCACTGCCGAGGTGCTGCCGGAGATCGCCCGGGCCGTGGGAGGCCGGATGAAGATTCTGGTGGACGGTGGCATCCGCTCGGGCCTGGATGTGCTCAAGGCGCTGGCTCTGGGTGCGGACGCCGTGCTGATCGGACGGCCCTTTGTGACCGCGGTCTACGGCGGGGAGGCCCAGGGTGTGGCGGCCTTTGTGGGAAAACTGCAGAGCGAACTGGCCGACGCCATGGCCATGTGCGGCGTGCACAGCCTGGCCGAAATTGACGGCAGCTGCGTGCGGCTGTAAAAGACTGCGGGAAACGGATTTGACGGAACAACCCTGTGACGTATACACAAGGAGGAAAGAATGATGACGATTACTTGGATGGGACACGCCTGCTTTCTGCTGGAGAGCGGGGGATACCGGGTGCTGCTGGATCCCTTCAAGGGGGTGCGGGGCTACCCAGACACGGCGGCCCGGGCCGACGCCGTCTACTGCAGCCACGGCCACTTCGACCACGCCTATACCGATGAGGTTACGCTGACCGCAGGCGGGGCGAGTCCCTTCACCATCCGGGAGGTGGACACTTTCCACGACGACCAGGGGGGAGCCGCCCGGGGGAGCAACACCGTCCGCTGTCTTACCGCCGGGGGCCTGACGGCGGTGCATCTGGGGGATCTGGGCCACCAGCTGACAGATGAACAGGCGGCGGCCATCGGCCCCTGCGACGCGCTGCTGATTCCCATGGGCGGAACCTATACCCTGGACGCCGCCGGGGCCAGGGCTGAAGCCCCGGGTGGTGATCCCCATGCACTACCGGGTGGGGGACAAGGGCCTGGAGGTGCTGGACACGGTGGATAGCTTCCTGCGCCTCTTTCCGGCGGAGAAGGTCCGCCGCTATCCCGGCCAGACCTTCACCCTAGACAGGGATACCCCCGACCAGGTGGCGGTGCTGGCCGCGCCCTGAGTCAGCCGGGGAGATACCGGGAGCGCAGGGCCTCCACCATGGCCTGATAGGTGTCCCGGCACCCCGCCTCGTCCCCGGCCTCCAGGCAGCGCAGGCAGGGTGTGAGATAATCGGTGTACACCCGGTCATACACCGCCTCCTCCCGGCACAGCGCGATGGCGGTGACAATGCCCGGGGCCAGCCGGTAGTACTCCTCCACCAGCCGCGCCCCCTCCGCCGTGGGCAGCAGCACCTGGTCCCGGAAGCGGCGGAAGGCGGTCAGCTCATAGCAGTCGTCCCCCTTGCCCTGGCGGCGGCAGACGGCGGTGGTGATAAAGCACAGCTTCTTGCGGAAGCCGGAGGAGATGGTCTCGTAGTCTCCCAGGCCAATGGGGAATTTGTGCCAGCGCTCCACCCACGCGGCCTGGACCGCCCGGGCCAGTTCGTCCCCGGCCCTCTGGGGCAGGTCCCGCAGGGCGGGGATGGTGTAGGCTGAGAGCAGGAACTGCTCCACATATTTGGGCTGGGTGGGCTTTTTCCAGCCCCGGGAGAGTTCATCAAGAAAGGCCGCCGCCGTCAGTTCCAGCTGGACCCGCCGCTGGCCGGGCAGGGGGGAGAGAGACTCCTCCAACTGCCGGACCAGAGGGGCGAGGCGCTGCTGGTGGGTGCGGAACTGGTTTTCATAGTGGGCCTTGTCAAATTGCTGGGCCATGGCGCTGTCGCCGGAGACCAGGGCGGAAAGGGCGCTGGCCATGGGCTGGGGGTCAAAGGGGGCGCTGTCCCCCGGCTGAGGGGCCGCCGGCCGGGGGACCTCCGCGCCGCAGTAGGTGCAGAAGCAGGAGGGGAGGCCGTCGGGGATGGCCACCTCCCGGCCGCAGCGGGGACAGAGGGCTGTATGCTTCATAGGAAAACCTCCTTTGGACTACTTCAGGATACCGGCAGTGTATCACATTTTTTCCCGCCGCGCCACCCCCGCCGGGAAAACACTTTTCACGCGGCGGCGGATGTGGTACAATAGTCGCGGCGCGGCTGTTGTACGCCCAGAACGCCCCTCCGGGGCGGCGCGCCGGGATTTCAGCCGGCGGCCGGGACGGCCGGGCGGCAGGTTGCGCCGTGAATGAACGGCATGGCGGGGCGGCCGCCAAGGATCTCTGCGCCGCCGCATATTGGCCGCCCCCAGGGCGGAGAAGGAGAGGAACGTATGGAACTGGAGAAAATTTTATCCACAGTGGATCACACCCTCCTGGCCCAGGGGGCCACATGGGAGGACATCCGCGCCATCTGCGACGATGGGATGCGCTATCACACCGCCTCGGTCTGCATTCCGGCCAGCTACGTGCGTATGGCCAGGGACTACGTAGGGGACAGGCTCCCCATCTGCACCGTAATTGGATTCCCCAACGGCTATTCCACCACGGCGGTGAAGTGCTTTGAGGCGGAGGACGCGGTGAAAAACGGGGCCGATGAGATCGACATGGTCATCAATATCGGCTGGGCAAAGGCAAAAAGCTATGATGCGATTTTGCAGGAAATCAATGCGGTGAAGGATGCCTGTGGTGAGAAGCGGTTAAAGGTCATCATTGAAACCTGCTTGCTGACAGAAGAAGAAAAAATTGCTCTTTGTGATGTGGTGAGCCGCTCTCGGGCGGAATTCATCAAAACCAGCACAGGCTTTGCCGGCGGCGGGGCAACGCTCGCGGATATTCGGCTGTTTAAAAAATATGTAACAGGGGATACGAAGATTAAAGCGGCAGGCGGCATCAAATCTGTTGCCGATGCGGAGGCTTTTCTTGCGGCAGGGGCTGACAGACTGGGCAGCAGTTCCCTTCTTGCCATGCTTCGGCAGGAAATCAAGCAGTAAGGCTGCGGAGGAAAGCTTCGGCAGCTCGTAAAAATGGGAAAAAGAAAAAGGGAGGAATTTATAATGAGTTTATTAAAGAAATTTGCAGCTATGGCAATGGTAGCAGTAATGGCAGTTGGCATGACAGCATGCGGCGGCGGTGATGATGCTGCGGACACAAAAACATATGTAATCGCAACAGATACAACCTTTGCGCCCTTTGAATTCCAGAATGACGCAGGCGAATATGTAGGCGTTGATATGGATCTGCTGGCTGCAATTGCAGAAGACCAGGGCTTTAAATATGACCTGCAGTATCTGGGCTTTGATGCGGCTGTACAGGCACTGGAATCCGGTCAGGCTGACGGTGTTATCGCAGGTATGTCCATCACACCCGAAAGACAGAAGAAATTCGACTTCTCCGATCCTTATTTCGACAGTGGTGTTGTTATGGGTATCGCAGAATCCAATAACGATATTAAATCCTATGAAGACCTGAAGGGCAAAAAGGTTGCCGTTAAGAGAGGTACAGAGGGCTATGATTTTGCTGAATCCATTAAGGATAAATATGGCTTTGAAACAGTTGTATTCGATACCTCCGATGCAATGTGCATGGATGTTAAGGTTGGCAACAGCGTAGCCTGCTTTGAAGACTACCCCGTACTGGGCTATGGCATCACACAGGGCAACGGTCTGAAAATGGTAACAGATAAGGAACAGGGCAGCTCCTACGGCTTTGCAGTTGGCAAGGGCGAAAATGCAGAGCTGCTGAAAATGTTCAACACAGGTCTTGCTAACCTGAAAGAAAATGGCAAATATCAGGAAATTCTGGATACATATATTCAGGAATAATTCCTTAAGGAGTAGTGCCTCATGAGTAGTTTTTTTGAGTATGTGGGACAGTGTATGCCGCAGCTGACATTAGGGCTGAAGCTTACACTGCAAATGACAGTCTTTTC
>USMP01000195.1 GCA_900555795.1 uncultured Eubacteriales bacterium | reverse complement strand
TCATGACCATTTTAATGAGCACATATCCGGGGAACACCTTGCGTTCCACCTCTTTGGAGGCGCCGCTCTCGGTGATCTCCATCACCTTCTCCAGGGGGATCTGGATATCCTGGATCATATCTCCCATGCCCCGGTTGGTGACAAGCTTTTCAATGGTGGTCTTTACGGCATTCTCGTAGCCGGAGTAGGTATGGGCCACATACCACTTTGCGTTTTCGGCCATGCTCCCTCTACCTCTTACGCCCCGAAGGCATTGAGCAGGGTCTTGATGAGCAGGGCGGCGAAGCCGTCAAATACCCAGATGCACACCCCGATGGCCAGGGAGCACAGGATGACGGTGCCGGTGTTCTTGGCCACTTTGTCCGGGGTGGGCCATACGACCTTTTTCAGTTCGCTTCTCATTTCGCGGAACCAGCGAAACCGATCCTTCTTGACTTTCTTTTCTTCTGCCATGATGAATTCTCCCTTTCCTTACTTGGTCTCAGAATGGACCGTGTGCTTTCTGCAGAAGGGGCAGTACTTGTTCATCTCCAGACGATCAGGATCGTTCTTCTTATTCTTGACCGTGTTGTAGTTTCTCTGCTTGCACTCATTGCACCGCAACGTGATTTTAACGCGCATCCTAACGGCACCTCCTTATTCATGTATGCAGGCTCCAGGGCCTGTACCGATTGCCTCCCTGCTTTTGGACGGGATCGCTCCCCCCTGGGCGCCGAAGCGAAAAAAGCGCACAAAAAGAAAGCCCCATTTCCACAGGTAAATCTTATGATACCACGCCCGGCGCCGGACGTCAACACAAATTTTGTAAATAATCTGCTTTTTTTTATGTGACAAATACGGTATAATGATCTATTGATAACGCCGCGCCCGCGGCATACAGGAGAAGCATATGCGCATAATGGCCATCGACTACGGCGACGCCCACACCGGCATCGCCATATCCGACCTTACCGGCCTTCTGGCCGGCTACACCACCACCCTCCACAGCCGCAGGCAGGAGGATATCCTCGCCGGCATCGCCAGTCTCGTCCGGGAATACGGCGTGACGGAACTGGTGCTGGGCTACCCGAAGAATATGGACGGCACCTCAGGTCCCCGGGCGGAAAAGGCCCAGGAACTGGCGGAGCGGCTGGAGGCGGCGCTGGAACTGCCGGTACGGCTGTGGGACGAGCGCCGCACCACCATCGACGCCCATAACATTCTGGCGGTTGCCGGACAAAACGCCAAAAAGCGGAAAAAAACGGTGGATGCCGTGGCGGCGGCCCTGATTCTGGAGGGCTACCTCACCTATCGCCGCCTGCAGGGCTGACCCCCGGCAGCTTTTCCAGCAGTTCGCGGTCCCCGGACCGCGAAACGGGAACATTTTCCTTCCGGGGTACGCCCCGGAAAAACTCCGGTTGCCGGACGCCCCGGGCGCCCGATCCGAAACCGCCTCAAAAAAAGGAGCCTTTACCCATGAAAAGCTATCTGAAAAACAACCGCATCCTGCTGGTCCTGCTGGCCGCCGCCGTGGCGGTGAGTTTGGCGGTAATCGCCGGGCGCTGGCAGGTGGAATCCCGGAATAAAACCTACGACGTGGTGCTGGACTACAACGAACTGGAACTGCTGGCCGAGCAGAGTGACCACGACGTGGGCTGGTGGCTGGAGCAGTTCCGGGACATGGGCGTCACCCAGGTGGGCCTGACGGAGGAGAGCCTCACCTCCCTTATGGAGAACTCCCCCCTCTCCGTCACTGCCACCCCCATGGATACCGTCATCCAGGACGCCGCCTGGGCGGAGGAGTATCCGGCCCAGTTCGTCGCCGCCATCCAGGATTTTGGCTTTGACCGGTATGACGTACTGGTGGAGGCCTCCGGCACAGACGCGGTGGATTTTGTGACAGAAGCGGTGGAGCAGCGCTTCCACCCGGAGGAGCTGGTTCTCTGCAACCTGGGCGAAAAAGCCTATGCCCTGCTGGACGGTCAGGTCAACGACACCCTCTACCACTCCGACTTCACCTACGTGGACACCTTTAAAAAGGGGTTCACCGAGCGCAGTGAGATTATTTCCTCCAAGCTGATGTACATCTCCCTGGGGCTGGACCCGGACAAGGTGGCCGCCATCCAGGACGCCGGCATGGAGATCATCCCCCGCACCATCTGCTACAGCGGCCACAATGACACCCGCTACGCCCAGGCTGTTATTGACGGCTACGCCCGCTACGGCATCACGCCGGCCTACATCATTGCCGGCGGCGAGGCGGTCATCGGCTACGACGACGGGGATTTCGCCCTGGACTACCTCCGGGACAACGGTATTACCATGGGCCTGATTGAGACCACCGTCCAGCGGGAAAATATCCTCCAGTCCGGCGCAACCGAGGCTGCCGTGGCCACGGATTACACCGCCGTGCGGGTGTTCTCCATGTGGAACTACATCCAGTACCGCTACGGCTACTACGGCTACCCGGGAGCGGAGGAAATTGAAAACACCCTTTTCCGCACCATCGTGGAGCGGAATATCCGGGTCATCTATTTCAAGCCCATCAAACAGACGGACAACTCCTTCGCCTATATCACCGATGTGGAGGTCTATCGCGACCTCTTCTCCGGGCTCAACAGCCGCCTGGCTTCCCACGGCATCACCATGGGCCGGGCCTCCGTCATGGACAACTACCAGATCCCCTCCCTGGCCCTCCTGGCCCTGGGCCTGGGAGCCGGTGTGGGAGGGGCCCTGCTGCCCGCCACATTCCTGCCCATGAAGAGAAAGTGGACGCTGCTGCTGGCCCTGGCGGCCTGCATATGCGTATTGGGCGCGTGGCTGGTACTGCCCAACTCCTACCGGCTGCTGGCCAGCTTTGCCAGCGCCGTGGTATTCTCCTGCCTGGGCGCCGCCTTCTTCCTCCGCTCCGCCAAGGATCTCTCCGGCAAGCTGGACGCCCAGGCGCCCCTTCGCCGGGTCCTGCCCCGGTGCGCCGCTATCCTGGCCATCTCTGTGGGCATTGCCCTTCTGGGCGGCATGATGACCGCCGCCCCCCTCTCCTCCACCGATTTTATGCTGGAACTGGGCATTTTCCGGGGTGTGAAACTGGCCCAGCTGGCGCCCCTTGCCTTCTTCTGCCTGCTGTTCATCAGCTACTACGGCTTCTTTGAGAGCGACCACAAAACCGACACCCTCCAGCTGGGGGACATCGCCAAGGCCCTGCGCTGGCAGATTCCGGTGTGGAGCCTGGTGCTGCTGGCGGTGGTGGCCCTGGCAGGCTACTACTACCTGGCCCGCACGGGCCACGAGACCAGCGTGGGCGTTTCCACTCTGGAACTGGTGCTGCGCAACGACCTGGAGGAGGTACTGCTGGCCCGGCCCCGGACCAAGGAATTTCTGGTGGCCTTCCCCGGCGTCATGCTGGCCGTCTACTGCGCCGTGCGCCGCCTCCCCTTCTGGACCGCCCTCTTTGGCCTTGCGGGCACCATTGGCATGACCAGCGTGTGCAACACCTTTATGCACATTCGCACGCCCCTGTATCTGGGGGTCATCCGCACCGGCTACTCCCTGCTGTTCGGCGCTGCCATTGGCTGCGTGATGATCCTCTGCTTTGAGCTGCTGCTGCGGCTGTGGAGGAACCATCTGAAAAAATATATAGAGGCGGTCGAATAAGGGCATGTACAACATACTGATTTCCGGCTACTATGGCTTCAACAACATCGGCGATGAGTCCATTCTCCGCACCGTTATCGATAACCTGCGGGACAAGCTGCCGGACGTGGACATCACCGTGCTCTCCCAGT
>USMP01000194.1 GCA_900555795.1 uncultured Eubacteriales bacterium | reverse complement strand
GCGTAACCCGAAAAGTATCACCGATCCCAAGGCACAGCAGCCCGCCGATGCCCATGGCGGACTTGACCATCCCCATCTCCGCCGTACCCGCCTCCGTTACGCCCAGATGGAGGGGATAGCCGCACCGCTGGCTGAGGAGCCGGTAGGCGGCAATGGTCAGCGGCACCGAGGAGCACTTGACAGAGATGCAGATATCATCAAAGTCAAACTGATTGAGGAGGGCCACATGACCCAGGGCGCTCTCCACCAGCCCCTGAGGGGTAACGCCGCCGTATTTCTGCCGCAGCTCCTTCTCCAAGGATCCGCCGTTGACGCCGATGCGGATGGGGATGCGCCCTGCCCGGCAGACATCCGCCACTGCCTTGACCCGGTCCCGGGAGCCGATGTTGCCGGGATTGATCCGAATCTTATCCACCCCCTGGGCGGCACACTCCAGCGCCAGGCGGTAGTCAAAGTGGATGTCCGCCACCAGGGGGATATGGATGCGGCTTTTAATGGCCCCGATGGCCCTGGCCGCCGACATATCCGGCACCGCTACCCGCACAATCTCACAGCCGGCCTCCTCCAAGCGGTGGATCTGTTCCACAGTGGCCGCCACATCGTCGGTCTTGGTGGAACACATGGACTGGATGGACACAGGCGCTCCGCCTCCAACGGGGATGCCGCCCACCAATATCTGCTTTGTCATAGTCCCACTCCTCATCCGATCAGCTTCATCACGTCGTTAAAGGTCACAAACACCATCAGCGCCATCAGCAGCACAAAGCCTCCCACATTGATGACCGCCTCATATTTCATGGGAATCCGCTTTTTCAGCAGCTTCTCCGACAGCGTGGAGACAGCCAGGAAGAAAATGCGGCCGCCATCCAGAGCCGGGATCGGCAGCAGATTCATCACTGCCAGATTTACCGTAATCAGCGCGCCGATATGGGCAATATTCTCCGCGGCGGCCCGGAAGGTGGCACTCTGCTGGCCCACCTCCGTAATGGTGGAGACGATCCCCACGGGGCCGGAGAGGTCCTTGACCCCGGCATTTCCTGTCACCAGCATTTTCAGGCTGTACCAGACGATGCGGACAAAATCCACGGCGTTGTACCAAGCCATTTTCAGCTTGCCGCCCACAGTGGCCTCCACAACCCCGCCGAAATACAGCCCATAGCCGGTATAGGTGCCGCCGCTCTGGCTGTCGGTGAACTCTCCCAGGGTCATGGGGAAGTCGTCCAGCGCCACCTTTTCCCCCTGCCGCAGCACCACCAGGTCAAAGCCCGTACCGTCCCCCTGAGCCAGGAACATACTGACATCGCTAAAGAGATAAATTCTCTCTCCATCAATGCTGTAAAGGATATCGCCTTGCTGGAGTCCGTTCTCTCCCTGGAGTTGGAACTCCGGTGCAAAGCCGGTAATTTCCGCTGTACGGAAGGCCTCCGCGTCGGCATAGAGCAGCAGCAGGATCACAAGGCCCACCAAAAAATTCATGATGGCGCCGGCGGCAAACACCAGTACCTTTTTCCCAAAGCTCTGGCTGGTGAGGCTGTGGGGGTCGTCGGACTCCTCCTCCTCCCCCTCCATGGCGCAGTAGCCGCCAATGGGCAGGGCCCGGACAGAAAACTCCGTCCCCTTTTTCCCCGTGTGCCGCCACAGGGCGGGCCCCATGCCGATGGCAAACTCGTGGACCGTAACCCCGCAGAGGCGGGCAGCGATAAAGTGTCCCCACTCATGGGCGGCGATGAGCACACCGAAGAGCAGGATGGCAATGACAATATACATAGGCTGGGCTTCCCTTCTTTTTGGATTCCTCCAGCTGGCCGGGCCTACCGGCCTTCACACACAACACGCCTGGCCTGCTGGTCTGCTTCCAGTATATCCTCCAGGCTTGGATTTAATTGCACCGGAATCGCGCCCAGGGCCCGCTCCACCAGCACAGGGATCTGGCCGAAGGGAATCTGCTCCCGCAGAAACAGGCCCACCGCCGCCTCATTGGCCCCATTGAGCACCGCGCAGCTGGTGCCGCCGGTACGGGCGCAGTCCAAGGCCAGGGCAAAGCAGGGGAACGCTTCCGGGTCCGGCGCCTGGAAGGTCAGGGGCGGGCAGGTCAAAAGATCCAGGCCCGGCTCCTCCCACGCCGTCCGGTCCGGGTAGGTGAGCGCATAGCGGATGGGCAGTGCCCAGCTGGGCCAGCACCGCCCCATCCCGATACTCCACCATGGAGTGAATCACACTCTGGCGGTGAATCACCACGTCCACCTGGCCGGGGGGCAGATCAAAAAGGCGCATGGCCTCAATGACCTCCAGCCCCTTGTTCATGAGGCTGGCACAGTCCACGGTAATCTTTTCCCCCATCCGCCAGTTGGGGTGGCGCAGGGCGTCGGAGCGGGTCTTGTGGGCCATCTTCTCCCGGCTCATGCCAAAAAAGGGTCCGCCGGAGCAGGTCAAAATCAGCCGCCGGACCTGGGCGCGGTCCCGACAGCCTGTCAGGCACTGGAAAATGGCGGAGTGCTCGCTGTCCACCGGGATGATCTCCGCCCCATACTTCCGGGCCGCGCCCATCACCAGTTCCCCGGCGCACACCAGCGTCTCCTTGTTGGCCAGGGCAATCCGCTTACCACGCTCAATGGCCGCCAGCGTGGGCCAGAGTCCCACCATGCCCACCACGGCCGTCACCACCGTGTCACTCTCCGGCAGCGCCGCCGCCTCCATCAGGCCATCCAGGCCGCAGGCCACCTTCACATCCGTGTCCGCCAGCCGCCGGGCCAGTTCCACCGCCGCGTCCACCTCATAAAGCACAGCCAGACGAGGCCGAAACTGCCTCGCCTGCTGCTCCAACAGGTCAATGTTCCGCTGGGCCGCCAGGGCCGCCACCCGCACCCCCAGCTGCCCGCACACCTCCAGCGTCTGCCGTCCAATGGAGCCGGTGGAGCCAAGCAGCGAAATGCTTCGTGTCATGATACACCTCTTTTCAGGCATACATCCTTTTCTTAAAAGAAAAGGATCAAAAGAATTCTATGGCGAAACGGTGTTTCGCCTGTTATGAAACAAAATGGGCCAGGGGCAGCAGCACCGCCAGCACCGGGGCCACAAAGATGACGCTGTCAAACCGGTCCAAAACGCCGCCGTGGGCCAGAAAAATCCGGCCATAATCCTTGATGCCGAACTCCCGCTTGATAAGGGAAAAGGTCAGGTCCCCCAGCTGGGCAACCACACTGCAAAAAAGGCCCAGCAGGGCGATCCCCAGATAGCTGATGCTGTGGCCCAGGGCCAGGTTCATCACCAGCGCAAACGCCACGCCCCCCACTACGTTGCCCGCCAGACCGCCCACGGCGCCCTCCACCGTCTTATGAGGACTGACCTTCGGAGCCAGCTTGTGCCGCCCCAGGGCACGGCCCGCAAAAAAGGCGCCGCTGTCACTGGCGAAGCTGAAAAGCAGCGGCAGCAGCAGGAACGCCCGATGGTAGCCGGCGGCGTCCAGCCGTAGAAAGGCGGAAAAAGCATAGGGGATCAGGAGCATTGCCGCAAGAGCGGCGCAAATGTGCCGGAACTGCACCGCCCCCGCCCGGTACACCGCCAGGAAAAATACGGCCAATACCAGAGCCAGAAGCGCCAGGCCGCCGAGGGGCAACTCAAGGTCATCGAAAACGATCTGCGCAACAAGCTGTTGGAGCTGCGCAAGTAAACAGGAGGACATGGCATGCGTCTTTCGGAGAACCGCAAGCTGGCTACGGTCGTATTGATCGTCTGCATACTCGCCAGCATCATACTCTTTGGCGGCGACGGGCTGCGC
>USMP01000193.1 GCA_900555795.1 uncultured Eubacteriales bacterium | reverse complement strand
CAGCAGAAGCGGGGAAAAATCCGCAAGCGCCGCACCAACGAAGGCGAGCACAATATGTTCTCCGGCCTTTTGGTCTGTGCTGACTGCGGCTGTAATCTTCACTTCCACTTCAATCAGGGAAACCCGGAGATCAAGTATTTCAACTGCTCCAACTATAAGGGCAACCGTGGGAGCTGTACTTCCACCCACTATGTCCGAGTAGATTTTCTGGAACAGGTGGTGCTTGGTGAAATCCGGCGTCTGACGAAGTTCGCCAGCCTCTATGAGGACGAGTTTCTGAAAGCGGTGATCGGGCACTCCCAGCAAGCGGCGGAGACCGACCGCAAGCTGAAGGAGAAGGAATTGAAAACCCTGCTTGCCCGTGACGAGGAACTGGACGGGCTGTTTGAACGCATCTATGAGGACAATGTTTCCGGCAAGCTCTCCGATGACCGTTTTGCGAAAATGTCCAGACGGTATGAGGACGAGCAAAAGGAGTTGACGGAAAAAATCAAAAAGCTCCGCTCCAAAATTGAGAAGCAGAGCAGTCAGGCCATGACCACGGATATGTTTATCTCTTTGGTACGAAAGTACACCCGCGCACGAAAACTCACGCCCCGGATGCTCAACGAATTGGTTGAGAAGATCGAGGTTTACCATGCGGAGAAAATTGATGGTGTGTGGGAGCAGCGGCTTCGCATCCATTATAACTGCGTGGGAGAAATTACAATCCCTAAAATGCTGCCCCTGCCCATCCCTGATGTGACCGTCAATACCCGGAAGGGCGTGTTCGTCAATTATGCCCCAGCAGAGATTGCCGGATGAAAACAATAAAAAAAGACGAGTGTTCTTACAGCTTTTCAAATGCTATAAGAACACTCGCCATGGTGCCGGTGGGGGGACTCGAACCCCCACGGTGTCGCCACCGGCGGATTTTGAATCCGCTACGTCTACCAATTCCATCACACCGGCAGGTGAAATGCTTTTATATTATAGTCTATGCTCTGCCGGATTGCAAGAAAAATTTTTCCGCACGGCGGGAGAGGCCTTTGTAAATCTTTTGTGAATCAAAAAAGTGGGGCTACCAAATGGACGGGATTTGTGGTAGATTATATTGTAGAAAATAGGGTAGTTATGCTCTGGCAGAGGAGGCGGCGCTGTGGGAAAAAAGCACATCGTATGGCTGGTGACAGCGGTGCTGCCGCTGCTGCTTGCGGGGTGTATGATGTCCGCCTCCGCAGATGAACTCTATGCCCTGCCCCAGCTGCCGGAGGAGTACGAGACGCTCAGTGCCCAGATAGAGGACATTTTGGCCAGCGGCGCGGAGTATGCTGCCCCCACGGCGGGGACCAACCTCCAGTCAGTGCAGCTGGTGGACCTGGATGGAGACGGAGAGGAGGAGGCGGTGGCCTTCTTTCGCAGCAACAGCGAGGAGAAGCCTCTGAAAATCTATATTTTCCGCACGGTGGAGGGTGCCTATCAGCAGTCGGCCATCATTGAGGGCAGCGGTACCTCCATTCTCAGCATCCGCTATGTGGATATGGACAGCGACGGTGTCCGGGAGATTATCGTCAGCTGGCGGGCCAGCGCGGAGGTTCAGGCCATGGACGTCTACTCCCTGGAGGATCTCACCGCCCCGCTGGTGTCTACCGCGTATGCCCGGTATGAGGTTGCCGATCTGGACGATGACGCGGTGCAGGAACTGGTGGTGCTCCGTGGCGACGGAACGGACACCGGGGGCAGCGTGGCGGATTACTACGACTGGGATGGCAGCAGCCTGCTGCTCCAGTCCACGGCGCGGCTTTCCATGACGGTGGCGGAACTGCAGTGGATGCAGGTGGGGCGGCTGCAGGGGTCCGAGGCGGCAGTGTTTGTCACCGGTGTGGTGGCCGGCGCGGAGGAGACCGCCCGGGCGATTACGGACATTCTGGTTCATCGGCAGGGGGAATTGAGCAACATTGTGCGCAGCAGTGCCACCGGCGTGTCCACGGAAAATTTCCGTTACCTCTCCCTTCAGAGCGCCGACATCAATGGAGACGGTGTTACGGAGGTGCCTATGCCGGCCCAGCTGCCGGCGGTGGATGGACAGGATCTCTACTGGAAGATCTACTGGCGCAGCTACGCCGCGGATGGCTCCTACCGGCAGGAGGCCATCACCTATCATAATCTGACGGACAGCTGGTACCTGCTGATTCCGGAGGAGTGGGACGGCCACTTCACCGCCCGCCAAATCAATATAAGCACCACGGAGCACGCCACCCGGTTTTACGATGTGTCCGGCGGTCAGGTGGGGCCGGAACTTTTGACCATCTATACCCTGACCGGTGCCGAACGGGAGGCTCAGGCCACCCGGGATGGGCTGACCATTCTCCGCCGCCGTCAGCCCGGAACCATCTATGCTCTGGCAGTGGAGGAGGCTTACGCCGGCTGGCGCTACGCCGTGGAACAGGATGAACTGCGGGAGAGATTCAGCGTAATCGCGGCCCAGTGGACCACGGGCGAGAATTAGAGAGAAAGGGGTACGTTATGGCGAGAAAGGTTTTGGTATTGGAGGATGAGTCCAGTATCCGGGGATTCATTGAGATCAATTTGACCCGGGCCGGCTACGAGGTAATCGAGGCGGAGACGGGGGAAGAGGCCCTGGAAAAGCTGAAGGAGCACCCGGATGTGCGGGTGGCCCTGCTGGATATTATGCTGCCCGGGATTGACGGGTTTGAGGTGTGCCGCCGGATTCGGGCCACCAACACCCGCATTGGCATCATTATGCTCACTGCCCGCAGCCAGGAGATGGACAAGGTGACTGGCCTTATGACCGGTGCGGACGACTATGTGACCAAGCCCTTTTCCCCGGCGGAACTGACCGCCCGGGTAGACGCCCTGTTCCGCCGGGCCGGCGGTGTGGTAACGGAACAGGCGGGGGATATCTGTCAGGAGCCGTTTCTGCTCAATACCCGCAACCGGACCCTGGAGAAAAACGGTCAGCGGGTGAAGCTGACCCAGGTGGAGTACTCCATTATGAAGATGTTTATGGAAAATCCCGGAAAGGCTCTCAGCCGTGAGGAAATTTTGGATATGGTGTGGGGGCGGGACTACTTCGGGGAACTAAAGATTGTGGATGTGAATATCCGCCGCCTGCGGCTAAAAATTGAAGACAACGCCCAGAACCCCACCTATATTAACACAGTGTGGGGGTACGGCTACAAGTGGGGCTTCTGACCTCCGCGGAAAAAGGCGGGCTGACCGTCTGCCCGGGTGTGGAGTGCCCCCGGTTTTAGGGGGACTGCCCCTGTACCCCGTCCGGCGGCGGAGACATGACAGCAAGGAGGCCCAGCGATGAAATCCCGAAAAATCGAAATTACAGGCCTCCGCAAGCGTTGGCTCATCAACTCCCTCAGCCCCATCTTTGCTGTGGCGGTGCTGCTGGCGGGGGTGTTCTGCGCCGGGATTGCCAACTACTACTACAACGCCATGCTGGACGGGCTGAAGATCCGGGCCAGCCATGCCAGCGACTTCTTTTCCAACTACACCATGAACAGCTACGGCGAATTCTTTCAGTCGGCGACCACGTATACGGAGGAGTTTACGGAGAAGGACCGGCTGGAACTGCAGTTTATCGGCAGCAGCGGGAAGATTGTCATCAGTTCCTATGGCCTCACCTCCGGCCTTTCTCCGGGGACGCCGGACATTGCCGACGCCCTGCGCACGGGGGAGGTCTCCTACTACCGGGGGGTGGACCACAGCACCGGGGAGCACATTATGGCCGTCTGCGCGCCGCTGCTGCTCAACGGACGGGTGGAGGGGGCCATGC
>USMP01000192.1 GCA_900555795.1 uncultured Eubacteriales bacterium | reverse complement strand
AAACCGCCGCTCCGGGCGCTATGATTGACAGTAGTGGGTCCCCTGTCATTTCGGCGGAATGTCCCCAAAACCGGGGCATTCCGCCTCGCTTTATCCAGTTGTCCCCTGTTGACAAGGGGAAAAAGTGTGATATAATGACAAAGAAATGAGAAACAGCCATGAGGAAGCGAGTTCCGGTCATGCGGCCAAAGCGAGCGGGGGACGGTGGAAGCCCCGCGGCGCGGCATCCGGTGCGGCCACTTCTGAGCGGACGGCGAGGAGTCGTACGGTTTGCCCCCGTTACCGGGCAGCCGAGTGACCTTCCTTCAGGGAGGTAATTAGGGTGGTACCGCGGGAACCTTCGCCCCTATGGTGGGCGTGGGTTTTTCTTTTTTGCCTGAGAGGAGAGCGTGTATGATTGGAAAAAGGCTGTGGCCGGCGCTGCTGGCGCTGCTGCTGCTGGCCGGCTGTGCCGGAAATCCCCTGCCCGCCGGTATGGAGGAGGAGACCCTGCTCTCCGCCGGCCGGGAGGTGGTGCTGTTGGTGGTGGAGGGAGAGTATGAGGCGGTGTGGGACCGCCTGCGCCAGGATGTGCGTGACACAGTGACGGCGGCGGATATCCAGGCCCTGGCCCTCCGGCAGACGGACGGGGCCGGCGTCTATAAGCAAATTGAAAACTCCATGACCACCGGCCAGTCCAACGGCGGGGAGGCGTGCGGCGTGGCGGTGTTCTACTGCGAATACGCCAAGGACGATGTGCTCTTCCGCGTGGCCTTTGACCAGGACATGACCCTGATTGGTCTGGAGATTACGAAACAATAATGGAGGAAAACACGGTTTGGATACCATACTGACCCGGCGGGGCCGCGCCCTGTCGGACCGGATTCGCGCCTTTTGGCGGCGGAACTTTCAGGGGGCTGAGACGGCGGTATACCACGTGGGGCTGCTGACGGCGGCACTGGTGGTGGGAGCCAATGTGGCCTCCACCTACTGGCCCGGCGCCCTGGGCAGTACGCTGGCGTGCTGCGGGTGTATGGCGGTGGCGGAGGCTGGGGGCCGGGTGGCCCGATGGCTGCTGCAAAAGCTGCTGGGCCGGCCCCTGGGGGTTCCCCTTGCCCTGGCGGCCCTCTCTGTGGCCGTGGCGGACACTGTCCGCCGGGGGGCAGGGGAGGGCTGGACGGCGCGGGTGGTGCTCTTTTCCGCCCTGGTGGTGGCGGCGCTGTGCCTGGCGGCCCTATCCTTCTGGAGTGTGGTGGGCCGCCGGGTGGTAACGCCCCCCACCGTGGGGGCTTACCCTGCTGCTGGCGGTATTTCTCTTTACCGACGGCTTCGATGACCACTATATCCGCCGCTATCTGGCCCTTGCTCCGCTTGATGCCGCCAGGGAGAGCTTGGATGCTTCGCTGACGGCGGGGCCACATCCGGTGGAGACGCTGGACTACGGGCCGGGGCGGCAGCTGGAGGCCGGTACGGTGGATCTGACCCGGTATATGAGCCGGGATACAGACGATCTCACCGGCAGCTATGTGGATGTGTATCTGGAGTATGACCTGGGCCACGTCCCCCTGGAGGGGCGGGTCTGGTACCCTGCGGACGGGGAGAACTGCCCGGTGCTCTTTATTGCCCACGGCAACCACGAAATTACCACCCAATCCTATCTGGGCTACGCCTATTTGGGGGAGTATCTGGCCAGCCACGGCTATGTGGTGGTCAGCGTGGACCAAAATGCCTGCAATATGCTCACCGGAGAAAATGATGGCCGGGCGGTACTGCTGTTGGAGCACATCGGTGTGCTGCTGGAGTACAGCCAGGAGGCGGGAAACCCGCTTCAGGGCCGGATTGACCCGGAGAGCATTGCGATCGCCGGCCACTCCCGGGGCGGAGAGATGGCGGCTACCGCCTATCTCTTCAACGGCTATGACTGCTACCCGGAAAACGGCGCGGTGGACTTTGACTACCACTACAAAATTAAATCCATTATCGCCATCGCCCCCACGGTGAACCAGTACAAGCCGGCGGACCACAGTGTGAAGCTGGAGGATGTGAACTATCTGCTGCTCCACGGAGCGGCGGACCGGGATGTGACCCGGTTTATGGGCATGGCCCAGTATGAGAACGTCTCCTTCACCGGAGCGGGCGACTACCTGAAAACCGCCCTGTACATAGCCGGGGCCAACCACGGTCAGTTTAACTCCCTCTGGGGGGCCTATGACCAGGCGGGGCCCTTTGCCTCCCTGCTGAATGTGGAGAGCCTGCTCAGTCAGGCCGACCAGCAGCAGATTGCCCGGCTGTTTATCAAGGTGTTTCTGGATGTGACTCTGCGGGGCGACCAGACCAACCGGGACCTTCTGACGGACTGGGACAGCTTCGCCTCCCAACTGCCCCGGACCGTGTATGTCCAGTGCTACGAGACCTCCCGCTTTACCGCCATCGCTGATTTTGAGGAGGATTCGGATCTCACCACCGCCGCGGGGGAGGGCGTCACCCTGTCTGCCGACGGGGTTCGGCTGTGGACGGAGGAACTGGTGAATTTTGCCGGAGACACCGCCTATGATACCCACGCCCTGCGGCTGAACTGGCAGGGGCCGGCGTCCTACACCCTGGCCCTGCCGGAGACAGACCTGACGGGGCAGACCGTGTCCTTTGCCATCAGCGACCAGGACAGCGCCGCCGTGGAGCGGGGGGCGTACCGGCTGGTGGACGCCGTGGTGGAACTGCGGGACGGGGCGGGCGGCACAGCCTCCGCCCGGCTCAGCCAGTTTGCCACAGTGTATCCCGTTCTGCCGGTGCGGACGGATAAGCTGGACTTCCTCTTTGACACCTGCTCCTATAAGGCGGCGTTTGCCACTGTATCTATTCCGGCTGCCGCCTTTGTGCCCGATGGGCAGGGGATCGACCTGACCCGGGTGGTGGAACTGCGCTTTCGGTTCGAGAACAGCGGCCAGGTGCGCCTGGACAACATTGGCCTGGAGGCCGCCTGTGATTGATGAGGATAGAACAATTTTTATCATACAAAGGAGAGAGAACCCATGCACAAGTCTTTCGGCGTAAACGAACTGCGGGAGATGTTCCTGCGCTTTTTCGAGTCAAAGGGGCACCTGCGCCTGCCCAGCTTTTCCCTGATTCCCCAGAATGACGCCAGCCTGCTGCTCATCAACAGCGGCATGGCCCCCATGAAGCCCTACTTCACCGGTGAGGTAGAGCCTCCCCGCCACCGGGTTTGTACCTGTCAGAAGTGCATCCGTACCGGCGACATCGAGAATATCGGCAAGACTGCCCGCCACGGTACCTACTTTGAGATGCTGGGCAACTTCTCCTTCGGGGACTATTTCAAGCACGAGGCCATCGCCTGGTCCTGGGAGTTTCTCACCAGCCCGGAGTGGGTTGGCCTGGAGGCGGACCGGCTGTATCCCTCCATCTATGAGGACGACGAGGAGGCCTTTGCCATCTGGAACCAGGAGATTGGCATACCCGCTGAGCGGATCTTCCGCTTCGGCAAGGCGGACAACTTCTGGGAGCACGGCTCCGGCCCCTGCGGCCCCTGTTCCGAGATCTATTACGATCGGGGCGAGGAGTGGGGCTGCGGCAAGCCGGGCTGTACCGTGGGCTGCGAGTGCGACCGGTATATTGAGGTCTGGAACAACGTGTTCTCCCAGTTCAATAACGACGGAGAGGGCCACTATACGGAATTGGCCCAGAAGAACATCGACACCGGCATGGGGCTGGAGCGCCTGGCCTGCGTGTGCCAGGGGGTGGACTCCCTCTTTGATGTGGACACCGTGATGAACATCACCCACAAGGTGTCCCAGATCACCGGCGCCCACTA
>USMP01000191.1 GCA_900555795.1 uncultured Eubacteriales bacterium | reverse complement strand
TAAGCAATGGAGCGATGATTTGAATGGCCGTTTTAAGTCCGATATGAGTAGCAAGCTATTTTTTCTCTCCAAAGGGGTCACCCTTCGTGAAGAGCACCTCAACCTCATCGCCAGTGTAGGCTACCTCTCGGCCTATTCCGATCCACGCAGTGTACGGGATTGCTACGAGCGTATCAATAGCTCTCTACGCCTGTCGGGTAAGTGGCACTTGGGAGTCGGAGTATTCAGCTCTCACACCAATATAGATTATACCGGCACTCTCGACGACCGTAAGCGAGATCAAGACCTCCGGCCGGTCCACCCAAGGCGTGTACGTCATGCGCTTTAAGGAGGAGGGGGATCAGGTGATCTCCATCGCCCTGGCGGAGAAGGAGCCGGAGGAGGAAACGGAAGTTCCAGAGGAGTAAAAAAAGAGGGCGTTGCAAAACTTTTACCATTCTGCAACGCTCCCTCTTTTACCCCGGAAGTTCCTGGTAGCTGGCGCAGGCAGGCGTCTGCCGCTCCCGTTTTTTTAGCCGGGGAAACACGCAGTGTCCATAAGCCAGAGGGTAGTAGCGCTTTCCTCTCTTAATATAGTGCAGGCGAAAGTGCGTGCAGGTTAGGCAGGTTTTTTCTGTCATGGAGGCACCTCTCTGTCTGGCAGGAAATAAAAAGTTTGACGGAATTGAGAAAACACAGGATGAAACAAGTGACCATTTACACCGACGGGGCCTGCTCCGGGAACCCCGGCCCCGGGGGCTGGGGGGCGATCCTCCAGTATGGGGAGCACACCAAGGAGATCAGCGGCGGCGAAAAGAATACCACCAACAACCGGATGGAACTGACCGGGGTGATAAAAGCCCTCCAGCTGCTCAGGGAGCCCTGCCAGGTGGAGTTGTACTCCGACAGCAAGTATGTCATCGACGCCCTGGAGAAGGGCTGGGCAAAGGGCTGGCGGGCCAGGGGCTGGGTGAAGGGGGACAAAAAGCCCGCCTTGAACCCGGATCTCTGGGCGCAGCTGCTGGAGTTGTGCGACTATCACACGGTCCGCACCCACTGGGTGAAGGGGCACAGTGTCAATCCGTACAACAACCGCTGTGACGAGTTGGCGGTCAGCCAGTGGCAAAAGCTGAAATAAACGATTTATTTCCTTGTGATAGAATCAGTGTACAACAGGTTTGCCGGGAAATGGAATTTTGACGCAATTTTGACGCAGAAAAATTTTTGTTGGGCCGCCCTCGAGTGATTTTCTGCCGCCGCCTTGGGGCGGGGCGCGGAACCTCCCCGTCCCCTCGGAAGGGAAAAATCCCCTGGGCGGGGAGCCCCCCCCTTCCCGCCGCAAGGGAAGTTCATAATTTATTTACACCCAAGACATGATTTCTTCTTAAAGTTCCAGTATCATACAATCAGCAAAGGGGTAAAACCCAATGCGATTTCTCCCTCCTAAAACACACACAACACACACAAGAAAACCCTGCCTTTGGCGGGGTTTTCTTGTGTTGCGGAGTTTTTGCGGGGTTTTCCCTTGACAGGTGGGAAAAAAGATGGTAGAGTGAATAACCGATAGCAAAAGGCTGCGAGAAGGAACAGTAGCGGCGACCAGATCAAAGAGAGGGGACGGGCGGTGTGAGTCCCTGTGACGGTCCCGGCGAAGGCGCCTTGGAGCCGCGGGGTGGAAATGCCCCGCCGGTAGTCCCCGTTACGGACGGAGAGTGTGCCCCTGCGGGGGCAAATTCAGGTGGAACCGCGGACTGGTATCGTTCGCCCTGAGGCCCGGTGGGCTTCAGGGCGTTTTTGTTTTCTGATGAACCATACAAAGGAGAATTGCTATGAAAAACACGGAAAAAACCATGGAAAAAGTCGTTGCCCTGTGCAAGGGCCGGGGCTTCATCTTCGCCGGCAGCGAGATCTACGGGGGTCTTGCCAACACCTGGGATTACGGCCCCCTGGGCGTGGAACTGAAGAACAACGTAAAGCGCGCCTGGTGGAAGAAGTTTGTCCAGGAGAACCCCTACAACGTGGGGCTGGACGCCGCCATTCTGATGAACCCCCAGACCTGGGTGGCCTCCGGCCATCTGGGCGGCTTCAGCGACCCCCTCATGGACTGCAAGGAGTGCAAGGAGCGGTTCCGGGCGGACAAGCTGATTGAGGACTTCTGCGGTGAGCAGGGCATCGAGCTGCCCAAGCCCATCGACGCCTTCTCCCAGGAGGAGATGAAGGCCTTTATTGAGGACCGCAACATCCCCTGCCCCACCTGCGGCAAGCACAATTTTACCGATATCCGCCAGTTCAACCTGATGTTCAAGACCTTTCAGGGCGTCACCGAGGATGCCAAGAACACGGTCTATCTGCGGCCTGAGACTGCCCAGGGCATTTTCGTCAACTTCCAGAACGTCCAGCGCACCACCCGCCGGAAGCTGCCCTTCGGCGTGTGCCAGATCGGCAAGAGCTTCCGCAATGAGATCACCCCCGGCAACTTTACCTTCCGCACCCGGGAGTTTGAGCAGATGGAACTGGAGTTTTTCTGCAAGCCCGGCACCGACATGGAGTGGTTCCAGTATTGGCGCAGCTTCTGTCGGGACTGGCTTTTGAACCTGGGTATGAAGGATGAGAACCTGCGCCTCCGGGATCACGACCCCGAGGAGCTGTGCTTCTACTCCAAGGGCACCACCGACTTCGAGTTCATGTTCCCCTTTGGCTGGGGAGAGTTGTGGGGCGTGGCGGACCGTACGGACTACGACCTGACCCAGCACCAGACCGTCTCCGGCAAAGATATGACCTACTTCGATCAGGAGACGGGCGAGCACTATATCCCCTACGTGGTGGAGCCCTCTCTGGGCGCCGACCGGGTGGTACTGGCCTTCCTGTGCGAGGCCTATGATGAGGAGGTGGTGGACGAGAGCAAGAACGACGTCCGCACCGTGATGCGCTTCCACCCCGCTCTGGCTCCCTTTAAGGCCGCTGTGCTGCCCCTGAGCAAGAAGCTGGCCGACAAGGGCCGGGAGATCCAGATGGAACTGAGCAAGTACTTCATGGTGGACTACGACGACGCCGGCTCCATCGGCAAGCGCTACCGCCGCCAGGACGAGATCGGCACCCCCTTCTGCATCACGGTGGACTTCGCCACCGTGGGTACCGAGACCGAGGAGGCCGACAACTGCGTTACCATCCGGGAGCGGGACACCATGGAGCAGGTGCGCCTGCCCATCAGCGAACTGAAGGATTATATCACCCGGGGCGTGGCGTTCTGACCCGACCACCCTGCACAGAAGCTCCGTCTTTGAGCGGACATGAGCGGCGGCCCAGAGCAAGGGCTGCCGCTCCATGTCCTTTTTCTCTCTACGAATGTAAAGAAATGGTAAATACTATGAAAAAAATTGTACTTTTTCAGCCATGTCCCCCCTCTCACTGGCCTGTGTGGAAAAAGCTCCTGTTCTGGTTTTGGAACATAGGGCTTGTCTTCTGCAGCTTCTTGGGCATCGGCGGGCTCTCACTTCTGTTTGCCGCTGTCGTCAACCGCAAGGCCATGCTTCTGAGTTATTTTCAGCACCCCCTCATCGCCTTTTTGAATCTGGCGCCGGTGCTGCTGCTGGGGTTGATGCTCTACTTTCTTCTGGGCCGGGCCGGCCTCAGCTACGGCATCACCGCTGTCATCGTACTGGGCCTTACCATAGCAAGCTGGTTCAAGCTTCAGTTCCGCAATGATCCTTTGATGTTTGAGGACTTGCTTCTCCTCAAGGAGGCGGGCAACATGGCGGGGAAATACCAGCTCTTCCTCTCCCGCACCATGGCCCTGGCCCTGGCCCTGCGCAGCTATGCCGACAAGCTGGCCTGCGAG
>USMP01000190.1 GCA_900555795.1 uncultured Eubacteriales bacterium | reverse complement strand
CGCCAGCGCGCATAGCGCGCGGGATTTCAAATAAAAGCATTTTATTTGAAATCAGCATTATATCCCCCGGATGCCCGCCAGGTCCAGAATGGACGGCACGTTCCGCTCCGCGCCGATGGCCATGATGTGCACGCCGGGGCAGAGCTTTTCATCCCGGATGCGGGCAATCAACTCCGCGGCCATCTCCATGCCCAGCCGGGCCGGCAGGCCCTGGACGCCCTTGGCCTTCCCCTCGGCGGCGGCGTCCGCCAGCCGCTGGATCATCTCCTCCGGCACCGCGATGCCAGGGACATTTTCATTCATAAACCGCGCCATGCCGGCGGCCTTCAGGGGGATGATGCCGGCCATGATGGGCACTTGGATGCCCGCCTGCTCCACCGCCTCCAGAAACCGCTTCAGGCTCTCCAGGTCAAAAATCCCCTGGGTCTGGATGTACCGGGCCCCGGCCTCCGTCTTCTGACGCAGCTTGTTGATCTGGAGGATCTGGGGCTCATAGACGGGGGTGACGGAGGCCCCCTTAAACAGCGCGGGGGCCCCGCCGGAGAGGGGGTTTCCCCCGCAGTCGGCGCCGGTCTCCTCCATACGGGAGAGCATGCGCAGGATGCCCACGGAGTCCAGATCGTAGACCGGCTTGGCACCCTTGCAGTCTCCCACCACCGGGTGATCCCCGGTGAGGGCCAGGACGGTGTCGACGCCGAAGGAGGCGGCGGAGAGCACGTCGCCCAGGATGGCCATGCGGTTGCGGTCCCGGCCGGTGATCTGCAAAATCGGCTCCAGCCCCGCCTGCTTCAGATGGACGCACAGGCCCAGGGAGGACGCCTTCAGGCAGGCGGACTGCATGTCCGTGACATTGACGCCGTGGACCCTGCCCTTCAGGAGGGCGGCGGCGGCCAGCTGCTCGCTGAAATCATAGCCCTTGGGGGGCGCCATCTCCGCCGTGACGGCAAATTCGCCCCGCTCCAGGGCGCGCTGCAGCATACTCATAGCTTCTTCCCCCTCAGGTTAATCTGTCTCGGGTAGGCCACGGCCTGGTGGTCCTTGTCCCGGCGGGTCCGGCCCAGCTTATCCGCCTGGCCGATGGATACAAGCCGGTTGTAGATCTGGATCCAGGCGCAGTCGTTTTCCGGGTTTACCTCGCACTTTCCATTTTTCTGGCCGCCGCAGGGGCCGTTGACCAGACTCTTGGCGCAGCGGGTTACGGGGCAGATGCCGCCGGTTTCGCCCAGTACGCAGTCGCCGCACATGCGGCAGTACTCCCGGAACATGCCCACCCGCTCCACCTGGCCCAGAAAGAGGGTGTTGTTGGCGGGATATACCGGCAGAGGCAGGTTGTCCGCCACGGTCTGGACCCCGTCGCCGCAGGCCATGCCCACCACCGCCTGGGCCCCGCTGTCCCGCAGGACCTTGGTTTCCTTTTTCACCAGCAGCTTGTGGCAGCACTCGTCGGGCAGGACGGTGCCCACGACCTCCATGCCCTGGCTCTCCAGCAGCTGTTTCATCTCCTGCACCTCCTTTTCCCCGCCGGTCTGGCAGGCGGCGGCGCAGTTGGCACAGCCCACGATGGCTACCCGGCTCACCCCCTCCAGCATGGCCAGAAGTTCCTCAACGGGCTTTTTCTGGGTAATAATCATCTTGTTGCATACCTCCTCGTGTGTTGGTCTCCATCAAACTCCGGCCCCCCGGGCCGGGCGGTGTCCGCGCGTTTCATCATACCGTATTTTCCTCTACAAATCAACCGGTGGCAGGGGCCTTTTTATCCACACCCGGTGGCGGAGGACAGCAAAAGAGGGGGAACCGAGCAATCGGTTCCCCCTCTTGAAGGCCTTGCTGGAAAGGGGCTATTGCTTACTTGAAGTACCGCTCCAGCATGCCCTTGAGGGCCACGCCGTGGCGGGCCTCGTCCCGGGCCATCTCATGGACGGTGTCGTGGATGGCATCCAGGCCGTTGCGCTTGGCGCAGAGGGCCAGGTCGAACTTGCCCTGGGTGGCGCCGAACTCGCAGTCCACGCGCCAGGCCAGGTTGGCCTTGGTGGAGGCCTTCATGTTGGGCTCCAGATCCTCGCCCAGCAACTCGGCGAACTTGGCGGCGTGCTCGGCCTCCTCATAGGCGGCCTTCTCCCAGTACAGGCCGATCTCGGGATAGCCCTCGCGATGGGCGATGCGGGCCATGCACAGATACATGCCCACCTCGGAGCACTCGCCGTTGAAGTTGGCCATCAGCTGGTCAAAGATGTACTTCTTGTCCTCGGCGCTGATGTCGGGGTTGTTCTTCACGGTCTTGGCATAGATGCCGTACTCGTGCTCGGCGGCCAGCTTGGCGTCGGCCTTCAGTTCGGTGAACTTGGAGCCGGGCACCTTGCAGGTGGGGCAGAACTCGGGAGGCGTGTCACCTTCATGCACATAGCCGCAAACAGGGCAAACCCACTTTTTCATAGTCAATTTCTCCTTTTCATATTGTATGGTATGGTTTTGAAAGAGTATCAGTTTTATAGACGCCTCTCGGCGGATCTATTGTGTCAGCCGGGCCTCCCGGCACTTGGGGCACAGCCCCCGGTACTCCACCGCGCACTCCTCCAGCAGGAAGCCCGCCGTGTCCGCCGGCTCCTCCATGGCCACCGGCGGGATATCCACCACCGCGCCGCACAGACGGCAGCGGGCATGCCCGTGGGACTGGATATTGCCGTCGTACAGGCTGTCCGTCCCCGCCAGGCCCAGCCGCAGCACGCGCCCCTCCTCCGCCAGCTGTCCCAGCACACGGTACACCGTGGAGCGGCTGATGGTGGGGTGGTCCAGGTGGACCTGGTCGTAGACCATGGCGGCCGTGGGGTGGTTGTGCATGCCGCACAGGGTCTGGTGGATAATCTCTTTTTGGATGGTGTTCCTTTTCTCGGCCATCGGTTTAACTCCTAACTAGGATTAAATCCTAAATAAAATATACTACAGGGATCCCGGTTTGTCAACCCCCTTTTTTGATTTCTTGTAAATATTTGGATTTCATGGTACACTCTCTCCATACGGATCAAAGGAGGGAGTGCAATGTCAACCCTGTCCCAGTTAAACAGCTGGCCTCTGTACCTCATCAGCGCCGCCGTGATTCTGTTTGTGATGGCGATGAGCGGCTTCTTTATGGTGCGGGCCTGGCGGGCGGGACTCGAAATTGGTATGGACAAGACCCGGCTCCGCCGGGCGGTGACGTCCAGCGTCACCTTTACCCTGCTGCCCAGCGTCAGCATCCTGCTGGGGGTCATCGCCCTGTCGGGGTCCCTGGGGGTGCCGCTGCCCTGGCTGCGGCTGAGTGTCATCGGCGCGCTGCACTATGAGACCAGCGTGGCGGATATCGCCGCCAGGAGCGTGGGCCTGTCCGGGCTCAGCGCCAGCGAGATGACGCCGGCGGCCTACACCACCATCGCCCTTGTGATGAGTGTGGGCATCATCTGGTCCATGGTGTTTACCGTGCTCTTCAATGAGAGGTATCTCCGCCGGCTCCAGAGGCCGAAAAAACAAGGCCAGGCCGGCGTCGCCGGCTTTGGGGACCGGGCCATGACCGCCATGTTTATTGGCCTGGTGGCGGCGTATGTAGGCAGCTACGTGGGCACCTTTACCTCTACGGGCAGCTATATGCCTCTGGTGGTGCTGGCGGTCAGCGCCCTGGCCATGGCGGTATTTACCTACTGGATCGAACGGCGGGGAGCGGCCTGGCTGGAGAGCTTCTCCATTGCCGGCAGCATGCTCTGCGCCATGGCCGCCGCCGTGGCGGCGGGCGCTCTGGCGTGAGGAGGGAGCCGTGGATAAAAACACATACTTTGCACAGTATAACCGGCGAACCCATTTCTATGGCAG
>USMP01000189.1 GCA_900555795.1 uncultured Eubacteriales bacterium | reverse complement strand
AAATTGCTTGCTTATTTTTAACGTCCTCGCCCTCTCAGTCAAATCTTTACAGATTTGCCAGCTCCCCCAAAGGGGGAGCCTCTGGCGAAGAGGATAAGTTTTCGGTTTTGCCAAAGGCTCCCTCCCCGAGGGAGCTGGCACGGCGACAGCCGTGACTGAGGGAGTTCTTTCCTTATTCTTCCCAAATGGCGGTGGCGCCGCAGGGCACCACGCCGCCGGTGGCAGACACCGGCAGGCCGATCTCATCGCAGCTGGTCTTGCCGCCAAAGCGGGGCACCAGCGTGGTCTTGAGCATATACTCCATGACCGCCGGGGACAGGCCGGTGGTGTAGCTGTTGATGAGCATGAACAGCGCGTCCCCGGCAAGCACCTTTTCGCAGGCTTCCACCAGCGGGTAAAGCTCGTTTTCCAGCTTCCACACCTCGCCGGTGGGTCCCCGGCCATAGCTGGGGGGATCCATGATAATGGCGTCGTAGCGGCGGCCCCGGCGGATCTCCCGCTCCACAAATTTGGCGCAGTCATCCACAATCCAGCGGATGGGGGCGGCCTCCAGCCCGGAGAGTTTTGCGTTCTCCTTCCCCCAGGCCACCATGCCTTTTGCGGCGTCCACATGGCAGACCCCGGCCCCGGCGGCGGCACAGGCCACCGAGGCGGCCCCGGTATAGCCGAAGAGATTCAGCACATTGATGTGCCGCCCGGCGCCGCGAATGGCCTCCATGGCGAAATCCCAGTTTACCGCCTGCTCCGGAAAGAGGCCGGTGTGCTTGAAGTTCATGGGCTTGACCTGAAACGTAAGCGACCCATACCGGATTTTCCACTGTTCCGGCAGTCCCTTTTTCTCCCAGTGCCCGCCGCCGGAGGCGGAGCGGAGATACCGCCCGTCCGGGTGGCGCCAGCCGGCGGCCAGCCGGGGCGTGGCCCAAATCGCCTGGGGGTCCGGCCGCACCAGCAGCTTGCCGCCCCAGCGCTCCAGCTTCTCCCCCTGGCCGCAGTCAATGAGTTCATAGTCCTTCCACCCGTCCGCTACCCACATGGCCTGTCCCTCCGCCTATCTCGTCGCATAGAAATTCAATGTATTATATACCAAATTACATTCCATCGTCAACAATATTAACAGGAATAATTGGGATGCCCCCCAAAATCTCCCCGCGCCCCGCCGCCACACCACGCAAGGGGAAATGTTCTCTCCATTTCCCCCTTGACTTTTCGGCAAAAGTAGGGTATCATATTCCAGGTTGTAAAGCCGCCACACTTTACATGAAGGAGAAAACGCCGTGAAAAATCAGACCTATCGCATGACCATGCTGTTCGATTTTTACGGGGAACTCCTGACAGAGAGACAGAAGGAGTTCTTCGACCTCTATTACAACGAGGATCTGAGCCTGGGGGAGATTGCGGAAAACAACGGAATCACCCGTCAGGGCGTCCGGGACGTAATTGTCCGGGCCGAGGGCATCATGCAGGACATCGAGGACAAAACCGGCCTGGTGCGCCGCTTTATGCAGATGCAGAACAACCTCAACGCCATTCAGGAGGCCGCCGCAGAACTCAAAACCATTAATTACCGGCAGTACGAGGATCCCCGGGTCGACTCCCTGGCAGACACCATCACCCAGGCCGCCGCGGCCCTGCGGGAGTAGCCGGACGGATATAAGGAGTAGCACATATGGCATTTGAGGGCCTTTCCGAAAAACTGAACGCGGCGTTTAAGCGTTTGCGGGGCAAGGGCCGGATCACGGAGGCCGATGTCAGAGAGGCCATGCGTGAGGTCCGCCTGGCCCTGCTGGAGGCGGACGTCAGCTACAAGGTGGTCAAGGACTTTGTCGCCTCCGTTACCGAGCGCGCTGTGGGCGCGGACGTACTGGAAAGCCTGACTCCCGCCCAGCAGATCATTAAAATTGTCAGCGAGGAACTTACCGCTCTGATGGGGGGCGCCAACGCCAAGCTGACCATGGCGCCTCACCCCCCCACAGTGGTCATGATGGTGGGCCTGCAGGGCGCCGGCAAGACCACAAACGGCGCCAAGCTGGCGGGCCTGATGAAGCGCAGCCAGGGCAAGCGCCCCCTGCTGGCGGCCTGCGACGTGTACCGCCCCGCCGCCATTACCCAGCTGCAGGTGGTGGGCAAGCAGCTGGACATCCCTGTCTTTGAGATGGGGCAGGCAAACCCTGTGGAGATTGCCCGTTCCGCCATCTCCTACGCAAAAAGCAACGGCTTTGACATGGTGTTCCTGGACACCGCAGGCCGGCTCCACATCGATGAGAAGCTGATGGACGAACTCAAGTCCATCAAGGAAACCGTCCACCCCAACGAGATCCTTCTGGTGGTGGACGCCATGACCGGCCAGGACGCCGTCTCCGCCGCGCCGACGTTTTACTTTGGCAGCAGCATATCGGGCAAAAGCGTCACCGCGCGCTCGGCCATCCAGCTTTCCACCGTCTACGCCTGTGTGCGCGTCATCGCCGAGACTGTGGCCAGCCTGCCCCTCAATGTGTTTGAAGCTACCGACAAAGGCGGCGTCAAGGCACTGGAGCATCCGCTGCAAAGACTGCTCCACGACGAACCCAACCCGGAGATGACCTCCTTCGTCTGGCGGGAAACGATGCTTTCCCACCTGCTCTTGTGGGGCAACTCGTACTGCCAGATCCTCCGCACCGGGCGCAACGGCATCGTCGGCCTGTACCCGCTGCTGCCCGACCACATGGAGGTAGACCGCGACAGCAGGGGCAAGCTGACCTACACCTATACCACCAGCGAGGGCCGCATGGTACGCCTCGACCCTACGGACGTCCTGCACATCCCCGGCCTTGGCTTTGACGGCGTCATGGGCTACAGCCCCATCGCGCTGGAGAAAAGCGCTGTCGGCCTGAGCATTGCCGCTGAGGAATACGGGAGCAAGTTCTTCGGCAATGGCGCGATGCCCTCCGGCGTGCTGACGCACCCCAATACGGTCAAGGACCCCAAGCGCCTGCGGGAGAGCTGGAACGCGGCCTACGGCGGCTCGGGAAACGCCAGCCGCGTGGCGGTGCTGGAAGAGGGCATGAAATACACGCCTATCGGCATCTCACCGGAGCAGGCGCAGTTTCTCGAAACACGAAAATTCCAAATCAATGAGATCGCTCGAATTTTCCGAGTGCCGCCCCACATGGTGGGCGACCTGGAAAAGTCGAGCTTTTCTAATATTGAGCAGCAGTCCTTGGAATTTGTGAAATACACACTTGACCCGTGGGTAATCCGATGGGAACAGGCACTTAAAAAATCCCTTTTTCTGCCGGAAGAGAAAAAAGAGTTTTTTATAAAGTTGAATGTGGACGGTCTGCTCCGTGGAGATTATCAGAGCCGAATGAATGGTTACGCCATCGGCAGACAGAATGGTTGGCTGTCGACCAACGATATCCGTGAAATGGAAGATATGAATCCATTACCGGAAGAGGAAGGTGGCAATCTGTATCTTGTGAACGGTGCGATGACGAAGCTGAAGGATGCAGGAGCATTTGCCAAAGAGGGAACGAAAAGCACGTCAGAGGAAACCGAACCGCAGCAACCACCAGACAATAGAAACAGAGGAGGTCTACGATGAAACGAAAGTTTTGGAACTGGGTCAGAAACGAGGGGGAAAGAACCCTCTTTTTAAATGGAGAAATCTCAGAAGTTATTTAAAGACGAACTGTTATCCGGCGAAGGGTATATTACCGTATGGATAAACAGTCCGGTCGGTGATGTGTTTGCAGCTGCCCAAATCTACAACATGCTGATGGACTATAAAGGTCATGTGACTGTGAAGATTGACGGTCTTGCTGCTTCGGCAGCCTCCGTGATTGCAATGGCAGGAACAAAGGTGCTGATGAGTCCGGTGGCAATGATGAT
>USMP01000188.1 GCA_900555795.1 uncultured Eubacteriales bacterium | reverse complement strand
GACTTACACCTGTGGGGAAGCCTCCTCCCCCGCGCCCGGACTCTGCCTTCCCAGTTTCCCAGTGGCTGACGGATTGTCAACAAGTCCGGCCTCGGCGCACACAGCGGCGGTACCGTCCGGGAATCTCACCCGGTTCTCTATTCTCCCCCGCGGCACAGGCAGCCGCGCAAGCACTTGAAGCGTATCAATTCCCTGATTACAATTAATATAGCCCGGCGGGCCACCCTTGTCAAGCCGGATTTCCGCCTTTTCCGGCAGAACCCGCCCTCAGAAAAAGGGAAAGCAGCGCAGCACGCCTCCGCGCGCCACACTGCCCGACCTTACACAAAAAAGATGCTCCCAGCCCCACAGCCGGGGCCAGACTTATTCGTACAGCAACTCGTCGTCGTAGTCGTCAAACTCCGAGCATCTGCCCTTGCACTTGTTCCCAACCGCCTTTACGACGGAGGCGCCGCCGGCCATCAGCTTGTCCCAATATCCAACCACCAGGCACACGATCCCCGCGAAGGCCAGGGACGCACCCACGATTTTCAGAACCAAACGCCAGGTACTTCTCATGGTAGGAACCTCCTGTACTTTATAGTGTTGTATTAGTATACCGCAAAAGCGCGAAAATGACAACTGTTTTTTCCCAGGGTCTCAGAAGGAGAGGTACAGATCCATGGATACCCTTCCCGGGCCCACCTCAATGCTGGCCCCATCCAGCATCTGGCCCACCAGGGCCAGTTCGCTGTCACTGGTATACTGATCGCCGCCGGCCAGCTCCCAGTACGTCTCCACCAGGGCGGGGTTGCGCACCGAGGGCTGGAGCATCTCCCCCATGCGCTCCATCAGCGTCTGGTTTTCCGGGGCAAAGTCCCCCCGGACAAGCAGGCGCAGCCCCGCCTCCTCCTTCACAAGGCGCAGTTCCACCTCCCGCCCGCCGGCGCGGAACAGCGCGGTATACAGTTCGTCGATGACATGGCTCATCCGCCGCCGGGCCATATGCATATGCTTTTTCATGGAATCACTCCTTCGGTTCCGGCTTCAGCGCCTCGATGACGGGGATCAGCAGCACGCAGACAAGCCCCGCGGCAAAGCCGTTGTTATAGAGGTTCATACCCCCGTGCAGCACGCCGGTATTTTGAACGATGGCCATATGAAGAAAGCCCGCCGTCACACCCCAGTACCAGCCGAACTGGCCGGCGATAGGGGCGAGGCCCGTACAGAACAGGGTAGCCAGCAGCACGCCGGGGGCCGTCACCGGCAGCTTCTCCAGCCCCACTGCCGCCAGCACTGCCCCCGCCATCAGCGGCGTCACATTCCTCGGGTGCTTGCCGAAGGCGGCGAAGCCCACCATGCTGAAAAGGCAGCACACCAGCGGTCCGTTCAGCCGCACCCCCACACACAGCAGATAGGCAAAGCCGATGGTACCCACCAGGGCCATATTGACAAAGGTACGGGCCGGGCCGTCCAGCAGGATAAAATCCGCCACAGAGCGGCCGGAGTGGCGCAGGATCAGCCGATAATCACGCCAGCGCCGGCATCCCAGCGCGGCGCCCAGGACAAGCAGCCCCAGCAGCAGCAGCGCCACCAGTACGCACAAAAGCCCGTGGCCCTCCCCGCTCCAGGTGCTCTCTGTCGTAAAGGTCACGCCGAAGCCCTTGAGGATGCTGGCGATGCCCAGCCCCAGAAAGCCGGCAGCAAAGCCCACATTATAGAGGTTATAGCCCTGGTGGACGCGGACAGTGTATCCCGCCACGGCGGGCAGAAGGAAGCCGATCACGACGCCCATGGCCCCCATGGCCAGCCACCGCCAGCCTGACGCCACATTCACCAGCAGAAAGCTGACCATGGGGGACAGGCAGGTGCCAAAGAGGGTCAGATAGATATACTTGGAAAAGCTTTCCTTCCTATAGCGGGAGTAGAGCCAGCCGCCCAGAAGGATGGGGGAAATATTCAGCAGGTTCTTTCCCAGCAGGGCGAAGCCCGCCATCATATAGAGGCAGGCGAAGGACATGCCGGTGAAGGGCACCCGCAGCAGCCGCACCAGGACCGTGCTCACCAGCAGAACCAGCCCGGCGTTTAAGAGGGCGCTGCCCACACCGCCCACCGCCATGGGATCGGTAATCAGCCCAGCCTGGCTGGTCTGGATGCGCCAAAAGCCGGTGAACAGGGTGCTGTCCGGCTGGGCGATTACGGCGAAAACCAGCAGCAGTCCCGCCGTGGCCAGCAGCACCCAGATCAGGTGGTCGCCATCCCGCTTTTCCCGGTTTTTTGCTTCTGCCATAGGCATTCTCTCTCTCTTTCCTATCCAGTCTGCCTATAGTGTATCCAAAGGCCGCCGGTTTGGCAAGAGAAATCGGGAAATTCGGCGGCGAGTTTCCCGGCGTGAAAAAAGCGGGGACACCGCGCCGCCGGTATCCCCGCTTTCGTTACAGGATGCGTTCCCCCTTTATGCCACCGTGAAGGTCAGCTTTTCCCCATCGCTGCCGATGGCCACGGTCTGCCCGTCGGACAGCTGTCCTCGGATCAGCATGGCCGCCAGTTCCGTCTCCACGTACTTCTGCAGGTACCGCTTCACAGGCCGGGCGCCGTAGGCGGGGGTGTAGCTGGCGTGGGCGATAAAGGCCCTGGCCTCCTCCGTCAGATCCACGGTGATCTCCCGCTCACTGAGCCGCTGGCGGATGCCGTCCATGGCGATGGAGAGGATGCCCTCCACCTGTTTCTCGGTCAGGGGACTGAACACCACGATATCGTCCACCCGGTTGATGAACTCCGGCCGCAAAAACTGCTGCAGCGCCTTCATGGCCCGGTCCTTGCCCTGCTCGTTCAGCGTCCGGTTGAAGCCCACGCTGCCCTCCTTCCGGTCACTGCCGGCGTTGGAGGTCATGACGATAATCGTGTTCTCAAAATTTACCTTCCGTCCGTGGGCGTCGGTGATCTGGCCGTCGTCCAGGATCTGGAGCAGCACGTTCAGCACATCCGGGTGGGCCTTCTCAATCTCGTCAAAGAGGATCACGGAGTAGGGCTTCCGGCGGATCTTCTCCGTCAGCTGCCCCGCCTCGTCGTAGCCCACATAGCCCGGCGGGGACCCGATAATCCGGGACACGGAGTGCTTCTCCATAAACTCGGACATATCCAGCCGGATCAGGCTCTCCGGCGCGTTGAACAGGTCGTCCGCCAGCTGCTTGACCAGTTCCGTCTTGCCTACGCCGGTGCTGCCCACAAAGATAAAACTCACCGGCTTGTGCTTGGGGGAGATCCCCACACGGTTGCGGCGAATAGCGGCGGAAACCGCCTCAATGGCCTCATCCTGACCCACAATCTTCCGCTTCAGCCGCTGGTTCAGTTCGCTGAGCCGCTTATACTCCTCCTCCCGGATTTTGCTGGCGGGGATTTTTGTCCACAACTCAATGACCCGGGCCAGATTGTCCATGGTCAATTCCGGCTGGCCCTTGGCGGTGAGGGCATCCAGTTCCGTCTGGAGTTTCAGTTCCTTGCTCTTCAGTTCCGCCATTCGCGCGAAGTTGGGCTCCTCGGCCCCCTCCAGCGCCTCCCGCTCCTTGCCGTAATCCGCCAGTTCCCGCAGGATCTCCTGGCGGCGGTTGATATCCTCGTCCTTCAGATTCATATCGGAGCAGGCCTCGTCGATGAGGTCAATGGCCTTATCCGGCAGAAACCGGTCCGTAATATACCGCTCACTGAGCAGTACCGCCTGCCGCAGAATGCCGTCGGGAATCCGCACCCCGTGGAAACTCTCATAGTAGTGGGCCACCCCCCGCAGGATCTCCATGGTGTCCTCCAGATTGGGCTCGTTCACCGTTACCGGCTGGAAGCGGCGCTCCAGGGCGGCGTCCTTCTCGATGTACTTGCGATACTCGTCCAGGGTGGTAGCACCGATGGCGC
>USMP01000187.1 GCA_900555795.1 uncultured Eubacteriales bacterium | reverse complement strand
CAATGGCGGCGAAGAGCCGGTTTAAAAGCCCGGTATTCTCCAGAATGGACATCCAGGCGTAGGTCCTGAGCAAAAAGTTCATCCACATGGGCAGCATAATGAGCATCATGGCGATGCGCTGGAACCGGGGTCCCTCCTTGGAGATCATATAGGCGATGGGATAGCCGATGAAAAGGCAGACGGCGGTGGCAATGATGGCCAGCTTGAAGGAGCGGGTGAACACCACCGCGTAGGTGCCCATGCGGGAGAAATTGGCTAGGGTCAAGGGCCCCAGGGACCCGTCGGAGGCGCCGGCGGTGAGAGCGTATACCACCACCAGAATGATGGGGGCCACTACAAAAAGGGCCATCCAGCCCACATAGGGGACGGCGAAGAGGGCGCGCCTATTCTTCATGGACATCCTCCCGAGGGCTGTCCTCCTCCTCGTCCAGCATGGTCACATCGTCCATGTCCTCGTATTCCTCGGAGTAGGAACTGTAGTCGCCAAACATGCCGGAGTACTGGCTCTTATGCATGATGTGGATGTCATCCGGGTTCAGCATGATGCCGATAACGGATCCCTCCGGGTAGTAGTCGGTGGTCTGGATCAGCCACTTAAAACCCTTGAAGTCCACGATGGTGTCGTAGTGGACCCCCTTGAAGGTGACGGAGGTGACGGTGCCGCGAAGCTGGCCGCGCTCCGGCGGGACGATGTCGATATCCTCCGGCCGGATGACCACGTCCACCGGCTCCATGGGGGCGAAACCCTTGTCAAGGCACTTGAACTTCCGGTTGAAGAACTCCACCACATAGTCCTCGTGCATGACGCCGTCCAGGATATTGGACTCCCCGATGAAGTCCGCCACAAAGGCGTTCTTGGGCTCGTTGTAAATGTCCTCCGGGGTGCCGATCTGCTGGATTTTTCCCTGATCCATCACCACAATGGTGTCGCTCATAGCCAGGGCTTCCTCCTGGTCGTGGGTGACGTAGATAAAGGTGATGCCCAGCTGCTGCTGAATCCGCTTCAACTCGTTCTGCATGTCCTTGCGCAGCCGCAGATCCAGGGCCCCCAGAGGTTCGTCCAGCAGCAGTACCTTGGGCCGGTTCACCAGGGCCCGGGCGATGGCCACCCGCTGCTGCTGGCCGCCGGAGAGTTCATTGATGCGGCGGTTCTCAAAGCCCTTCAGGCTCACTACCTCCAGCATCTCCAGCACCCGCTGGCGGATCTCCGCCTCGGGGATTTTTACCTTGGCCTTCTTCGTTTTGCCATTTGCCTCCACCGTCTCTGTTTTGCCGATGCGCAGGCCGAAGGCCACGTTTTCAAAGACGTTCAGGTGGGGGAAGAGGGCGTAGCGCTGGAACACGGTGTTCACCTGCCGCAAATGGGGCGGAATATCATTCATCCTCACCCCGTCGAACAGCACTTCGCCAGAAGTGGGCGTAATAAAGCCGCCAATGATGCGCAAGGTAGTCGTCTTGCCGCAGCCACTGGGTCCGAGCAGTGTGAGGAACTCACTGTCATTAAAATATAGATTCATGTGATCGAGAACCAGCTCGCCGTCAAACGCCATGCTGCAGTCAACAAGGCGAATCAACTCTTTGGACATGTATCCTCCCCCATTCCATTTCCTGTAGTTTCCCTGCACCCGTCCTGCACCGGAAAGGGGTGCTCTCATCCGTGTCAGGGCGTAGAAAATTGCCTGCTTTTCCTGAGTTCTTTTCCCCCGGAAAAACAGGCAAGCATACTATATCTTTTTTGTGTCGAATTGTCAATGTCAATCCGCAAAAAAGTGGGGGAAATTTCCCACATTTTGTGCGGATTTCCAGTAAATTCTGCCCAGAGCATCTCCAAGCCTAAAGCATACCGAAGCGAAAGGGATCGGCGCAGGCGCCCCGGCCCCAGAGCAGCGCGGCCATGCGGGCCATGGCGCGGGCGTGGATGCGGTCATGCCAGAGAAAGCGGCGCAAAACCTTTCCCGTGCTCCAGTCCTCGCCGCAGCTGCCGTGAAACACCGGATTTGAGAGGAAATCCGCCGTCCGCTCCAGCGCGGCGAAGCCCGCCTCCCGGCAGCGGAGAATATCCGGCTCATTGGATGCGGCGACGCCGATCTCCCCGAAGTAGTAGCTGTTGACGCTTTTGGTGTGGCGGTACATCTCCCGGCCGGTCCGGGGGACGGGGCCGTAAAAACTGCTCCGCACCGGCAGGGGGGAGCGGTCCTTGTCCGGCAAACTCTGGTACAGGTCCAGAAAGTCCGCCGCCGAGCGGAGGGCCAGGGCCTTGAGGTCCTGGTAGGCTGAACGGTCCATGGGCTGCGCCTCGCTGTCAAAAAGTATGTCGCTGTCCGCGTCCTCCACATGCAGGGCGCTCTCTCTGTCCTGAACGATCCGGGGGACACACCGCAGCGCCGCAGGGGCGGCGCCGTCCCGCCAGCGGAGGTAGGAGGCAATCTCCCGATCCCACTTTGCCATGGCCTCCTCCTGGGAGACGCCCCGGGTGAAGGCGCCGGGAAAGTTGACCGCGTACAGAAGAACCCCTTTTTCGTTGTGCTCCGCCGCCACATGAATGGTTATCTCCACGCCGGATTTCCTCCTCTCATAAGCGGGCCTCCCGCCGGGGAAGGGCGGGCCGCTCTTCCGTGGTGCGCTCCGCGCCCTCCGGCAGGGGGTCCGCCCCCGCCAGAAAATAGTCCTCGTCCTGGAATTCCGTCATTGTCTCCCAGTAGCGCTGGGGCATATGGGTGCGCCGCAGCTTGGGATTGTAGCGCTCCTTAATTGCGATGGTGTCATAGAACCGCTTCCACAGGCGGCGGTACTGGGCCTCTGCCGCCGATGGGGCCGCCATCTGGAAGGACTCCAGGGGGATGATGGCCCACTTTCCCGGCTGGTGGACCAGGGCCTCCCGGTGGGTCCGGTCGTAGAGCAGAAAGGTTTCACCCATCATCCGGTTGCAGAAATGGCCGCGCAGCAGGGGCAGCACCCGGTTTTTAGGCCGGATCTCCCCGGCCAGGGTCCCCTCAAATTCGGAGAAGCGGACAAAGCCCTTGAGCAGGTGAACCTCCCCATCCAGATGCCGCACCGCCTTTAAAAGGGGCAGGATTGACTCGTCGCTGAGCTGCCGCAGCAGCGGCCGGCCCACCTCGTACAGGGCCCGGATAAACCGGTAGAGGAGCATCTCGCGGTCGCTGGCGCAGGTGAGGAATCCCTTTACCACCAGTTCCTTGGCCCAGGGGTCAATTTTCTCCAGACTTACCAGAATCCGCCGGGCGTGGCGGCTGTCCGTTCCCACCCACCGGGCGGGAAAAAGCGTCTGCTCCAGGTGGGCCTCGTCCTGAAAGGCGCAGGGGACCTCTTTGTTTACATAACTATCAAATACGCAGCAGAGGAACCCCTCAAAGCTGCCGTCATAGCGATAGACAATGTCCATGGCGTCACGTAAAGCCTGCCTCTCCTGTCAGAATGTGCCCGCAATCCGGGGACTGGAACCTTGAAAAACCGTTGGCGGCCAGGTGCCGCTAGATGGCGCTGCTGAACAGACTCAGCTGTTCCCCTTCGCTGGCGGGGAGCGAGGAGCGCTCCGCCGCGATGAGATTGCGCAGAATGCTGTCCTGCTCCAGCTTAATCCCGTCCAGTATTTTTCCTTTACAGGTAATGAAGTACTGGGCCCGCTTCATGACAACCCCCAGCTTCCGCAGATCCTCATGCTCCAGCTTTCTGGCCCGGCGGGCGTAAAGAATGCGCCTGACCGACGTGGGACCGATGCCCGGTACCCGCAGCAGTGTCTCCCGGCTGGCGGTATTTATCTCCACTGGAAAAAACGCGGGGTGGTTCAGTGCCCAGCAGCACTTGGGGTCTACCAGAGGGTTAAAGTTAGGGGTGGCGTCGTCCAGCAGTTCCTCCGCCCGGAAGCCGTAGAACC
>USMP01000186.1 GCA_900555795.1 uncultured Eubacteriales bacterium | reverse complement strand
GCGGGGATTGCGAGGACACCACAGCGGCGGTCCGCTGCGGCGTGGAGGCCCTGAAGTTCCTGATTGAGAGAGACCGGGCAGCAAAGTAAGGTGTCCGAGCGAATTCGCCGGGAATCCGGCGTACAAGCGTTTTGCGGAGCAAAACCTTGGCGCAAGGGCGGATTCACTCCGCCCGCGCAAGTGAAATCGCCCGGGGCCCCCACGGGGCCTGCCCCGCGGGGATTGCGAGGACACCACAGCGGCGGTCCGCTGCGGCGTGGAGGCCCTGAAACTTCTGATTGAGCGGGACAGGGCAGATCAGTGATATTCATGCGGGGCGTTGAATTTTGCAACAGATTTTTTTGGAAAACGCCTTGACATATTTGCCTGTCAGCGATTATGATACATATCAGTAAGAGGGAGTAGTCAGCGCCTGACGGCGCGGCACTGGGCGTCAATACGGCGAAAGCCCGCCTTTGCCTGAAATGACGAGACTTTTACGGCATGCAGCCATGCCGTAAAAGTCTCTTTTTTCTGCCTGCTGCCCCATTTTTAAAGGAGGTCCTTTCCCAATGGAGTTATTTAGCGACCTGTTTTCCAACGTGCTCAATTTTACCTGGCAGCAGGGACTGATGATCCTCATCGGAGCACTGCTGGTCTTTCTGGCCGTAAAGAAGGAGATGGAGCCCTCTCTGCTGCTGCCCATGGGCTTCGGCGCCATCCTGGTGAACCTGCCCTTCGTCAACACCGAGGCCATCGAGACCCTCTTCAACGCCGGTATCGCCAGCGAGTTGTTCCCCCTGCTCCTCTTCATCGGCATCGGCGCCATGATCGACTTCGGCCCCCTGCTGAGCAACCCAAAGATGTTTCTCTTCGGCGCGGCGGCCCAGTTCGGCATCTTCTTCACCCTGGTGGTGGCGGTGATGCTGGGCTTTGACCTGAAGGACGCGGCCTCCACCGCTATTATTGCCGCCGCCGACGGCCCCACCAGCATCTATGTGGCCAATTATTTCCAGAGCACCTATCAGGGCGCCATCATGGTGGCGGCCTACTCCTACATGGCCCTGGTCCCCATCATCCAGCCCCCCATTATCAAGGCCATCACCACCAAAAAAGAGCGGATGATCCGCATGGAGTACACCCCCGGCAATGTCACCAAGACCACCCGCATCCTCTTCCCCATCTTCGTCACCATCATCGCCGGCACCGTGGCCCCCAAGAGCGCGGAACTCATCGGCTTCCTCATGTTCGGCAACCTGATCCGGGAGTGCGGGGTGCTGGAGAACCTCAGCCAGTCCGCCCAGCACGAACTGGCCAACCTCATCACCCTGATGCTGGGCCTCTCCGTGTCCTTCCGGATGCAGGCGGAACTCTTCGTCACCTGGCAGACCCTTCTCATCCTGGGCCTGGGCCTGGTGGGCTTTGTGTTTGACACCGTGGGGGGTGTGTTCTTCGCCAAGTTCCTGAACCTCTTCTCCAAGAAGAAAGTGAACCCCATGATCGGCGCGGCGGGCATCTCCGCCTTCCCCATGGCCTCCCGGATGGTTCACAAGATGGGCCGGGACGAGGACCCCTACAACTTCCTGCTGATGCACGCCGCCGGCGCCAACGTCAGCGGCCAGATCGCCTCCGTTATTGCCGGCGGTCTCATCATCACCCTGGTGGAAAACCTGCTGTAAGGAGGCATGGACGCTATGAATATGGAACTCATTTGGGCCTGCATAGGCATCATGGGCAAGGGGATGCTGGGTATCTTTGTGGTTATCCTGGTCATCTGGGCCCTAGTCGCCCTTCTCAACCGCTTTACCGGCAGCGGCAAGGGCGCGTAATTCCTGTGGAGACCGGCTGGGGCCGCCGCTCCCATCCGCAGCCCCGCTGTTCTTTCTTTCTCTCTCTTTCCTCTCTTTTTGCACCGGCACATCTGTGCCAAGCCCTAAAAATGCCCCCCGTGAGCCAAAGGCTCCCGGGGGCATTTTCTATGCGCTTTACGATACGCGGACGATGCACGCCAGGGTCTGGCCATCCACAGAGGCGGTAACGGTGGTCATGCCCCGCTGGCTGCCCCGGGACACAAGTCCCGTATCGCTGACGGCAGCCACGCTGGGATCGGCACTGGACCAGGTTACGGCGCTGTCCGTGCCGCTGACCACCAGCTGGAAGGGCGGGTCGCTGGAGCGCAGGGTAAAATCTGTGCGGTTTAAGCTGAGGCTGGCGGTACTGACCCAGGGGTCGCCTGTGACGACCACCGTGCAGGACACCGTCTCCTCCCCCGCCGCCGCGGTGATGATGACGGTTCCCCCCGCCACTCCGGTGACAGCGCCGTCCGCCACGGTGGCGATATTCTCATTGGAGGTGCTCCAGGTTACAGGCCCGGCGCCGCCATCCGAGGTCAGGCGGGCGGTGTCTCCGGCGGCAATGGTTATATTGCTCTGGGACAGGGCCAGGGGTCCGGCGGGTTCTGCCAGCCCGTCCGGCTCCACCGGTCCATCAGGCTCCACAGCGCCGTCCTGGGTGGCCTGACCGCTCTGGGTATCCCCCCCCTGCCCGGCGGGCGTGGAGGTATCCCCCTGGGTCTGCCCGGAATCGCCCACGCCTGTGCGGATTCCCAAAAGGCCCGCCACCTGATCGCCAAAACATACAAACCCCACCACGCCCAGAATGACCACCCCTGTCACCAGCAGCATCACACCGCCTGCGCCGCCCGCACGGCGGCGCTTCTCCAGCCGGCGGCCTCCCCGCCGGCGCAGGGGCTTGCCCTGCCGGATGGCCGCCTCCTCCTCGCAGAAGGGGCACGTTCTATAGGTGTCGGAATACTCCTCGCCGCATTTTGGGCACCGCAGATTGCTCATGATCACTGGTCCTCCTTGGGGTCAATTTCCTGTTACTTTACATAATATCGATTTTACAGGCCCGCGTCAACTGCCTTTTGCAGGTTTTGACGGATTTCCCCAAATTTTGTTCCAGCCGCCTTGCTTTTACCCGCCCCGGACTCTATAATAGTATCAATTCAATACGTTGGGTGTACTCCGGGCGGAGCATGCTTTCCCTTCGCCTGAGCGCCCTGATGACAGGAACCCACAAGGGCAGGAGGATTTGCGATGTTGGACACCATCTTCATTGGGATTGCCGGGGGCACCGGCAGCGGCAAAACCACCCTGACGGAGCATATTAAAAACCGCTTCGGCAACGAAATCAGCGTCATCTACCACGACAATTACTACAAGGATCAGTCGGACATGCCCTTCGAGGTCCGCTGCCGCCAGAACTACGACCACCCGGACGCCTTTGAGACGGATCTGATGGTGCGGCACCTGAAGGCCCTGAAGGCGGGCGTGCCGGTCCAGTGCCCGGTGTACTCCTACACAGAACACACCCGCACCAAGGAGACCGTGGAGATCCAGCCTACCAGCGTGGTCATTGTGGAGGGGCTGCTGATCTTCCAGAATCCGGATCTGCGGGATCTGATGGACATTAAGATCTTCGTGGATACCGACGCGGATGTGCGGATTCTGCGGCGGATCCTGCGGGATGTGAAGGAGCGGGGCCGGACCATCGAATCGGTGGTGGAGCAATATCTCACCACCGTCAAGCCCATGCACGAGCAGTACGTTGAGCCGAGCCGCAAGTACGCGGACATCATCGTGCTCGAGGGCGGGCACAACCTCGTTGCGCTCGACATGATCATGCAGCGGATTGCCCACCACATCGGAAAACAGAACTGAAGCGGGCTGCCGTTTCACATCATGGGGGCGGGCCGCGAAACGATGAACCATTTCGCGGCCCGCCCTCCTTTTACCCCAGCCAGGCCGCCGCCTGGTACACGGCGAAACTCACCAGCCAGGCCACACCCAGCTGCCACACCAGGGCCAGTAGCGTCCAGCTCAGCCCCTCCATCTCCCGGTGGATGGCGGCGATAGCCGCCA
>USMP01000185.1 GCA_900555795.1 uncultured Eubacteriales bacterium | reverse complement strand
CGGGCGGGGGGCCCGGCTGGCGATCTGGATGCGCCGGGCGCCCTGGGCCCGGGCCGCGGCGGATACGGTATGGCTGGTGCCGCCGCTGCCCAGGATAACCACATATTTTCCCGCCAGATCCACGCCAGCACGGCGGGCCAGGGCTATAAGGCCGTCCATATCCGTGTTGTAGCCAATGAGGCGGCCGTCCCGGTTGACCACCGTGTTTACCGCGCCGATCCGGGCCGCCCGGGGGTCAATCTCGTCACAAAGCGGCATCACAGTCTGCTTGTAGGGGATGGTGACGTTGAGGCCCCGAAAATCCCGGCGGCGGAAGAGCGGCTCTACCGCCTCCCGTGGGGTGGGCAGCAGCTGATAGTCATAGCCCGCCAGGGCCCGGTGAATCTGGGGGGAGAAGCTGTGGCCCAGCGTCTCCCCCAGCAGCCCGTACTCCATGTCAGCCCTCCTCGCTGTACGCCCCCAGGAAGGTGAAGAAGTCCTCCTTCTCCAGCTGGCTGAGAATGATCTGGACGTCCCTGCTTTTGACAGAGGCCTCCACATCAAAATAAAAGCGGAACTCAAAATCCTTACCGGGAATGGGACGGCTCTCCAGCTTGCTGATATTCAGCCCCCGGGTGGCAAAGCGGGCGATGAGGCTGTACAGGGATCCGGGACGGTGGGCCGCCGCGGTGACAAAGGTGATCTTACCGGCGCCCTCATAGATCTCCAGTTCCCGGGAAATACAGAGGAAGCGGGTGTAGTTGTGATCCGTGTTGGAGATGCCCTGCCCGATGATGGAGAGGCCGTAGAGTTCCGCGCAGCTGGCGGAGGCAATGGCCGCCAGATCGTCTCTTCCGCTGTCCGCCACATATTGGGCGGCGGCGGCATTGTTGGAGAACACCGTCATCTTTACACCGCTGTTTTTCAGGAACTCACTGCACTGGTTCAGGGACTGCTCGTGGGCCACCACCTCCCTGATATCGGCGCTCTTCACGCCGGGCCTTGCCAGCAGGCAGTGCTCAATCTTCAGCTTCAGGCCCCGGACAATCTTGCAGTGGTACCGCTCCATCAGGTCGTAAACCTCGGTGACAGAGCCGGCGGAACTGTTCTCAATGGGCAGGATGCCGTAGCGGCACATGCCGCTCTCCACCGCCCGGAACACCCCCTCAAACCGGCCGAAGTACATAATCTGGGGCAGGGAGAAAAGCTTCACGCAGGCCATCTGGGAGTAGGCCCCCTCCATGCCCTGGCAGGCCACCACCGCCCGTGCGGGAAATGGGCCGCACTTCTCCGCCGCGGCCAGGATTTCCCGGCACAGGGGGGAGTCCCCGGTGGCCAGCATATCCTCCTGGTAGTTGCGGCTCAACTCCATCAGGGTGGAGAAGAGAACCTGGGTGTAGCCCTCCAGTTCCTCTCCTCCCAGGCCCGTCACCCGGTAGAGGATCTCCCGCTCCCGTCCGGCGGAGAGCACCGGCGTGTTGTGCTGCCGCTTATACTCCGCCACTCCCTTCACTGTCTCCATCCGCTGTTTGAAAAGCGCCACCAGCTGGTCGTCAATCTGATCCAGCCTTGCCCGATAGTCCTTCAGTTCCATAGTTCACTCCTCCAATAGCATGTCAAGTAGTGTCAGCGCGGTGACAGCCTCCGCTACCGGCACAGCCCGGGGTACAATACAGGGATCGTGCCGGCCAGCGATGGTCAGGCGGGTATTGGTCATCGTCTCCAGGTCCACCGTGTCCTGTTCCCGTGGGATGGAGGCGGTGGGCTTCACCGCCACATTGACCACCAGGGGCATGCCGGTGGTGATACCCCCCAGCACACCGCCGGCGTGGTTGGTCCGGGTAAAAACGGTCTTGCCGTCAGTGCGGAAGGGGTCGTTGTGGGCGCTGCCCCGCATGGCGGCAGCGGCAAAGCCGTCCCCAAAGGAGACGCCACGGACAGCGGGTATGCCGAAGAGTGCCGCGGCCAGGCGGTTCTCCACCCCGTCAAACATGGGCTCCCCCAGCCCCGCCGGAAGGCCCAGGACAAAACAGCGGATCATGCCGCCCACACTGTCCCCGTCCCGCCGGGCCGCCTCGATCTCCGCAGCCATCTCCTCCGCCGCTCCCCGGCGGAAGGCCGGCAGCGCCCTATCCGCCAGAGCCGCCAGAGCCCCCCGATCCACCTGTGCGAAGTCCGGCGTATCATCCAGCACAGGGCCGATCCGTCCAATATGGGCAGCCACGGTGACGCCCCGCTGCTCCAGCAGCTGGAGAGCCAGCGCCCCGGCGAAGCACAGGGGGGCGGTAAGCCGGCCGGAAAATTGACCGCCGCCCCGGATATCGTAGCTGTCCCCATATTTCACCAGGGCGGTATAATCCGCGTGGGAGGGACGGGGGGTGCGCTTCAGGCCGCTGTAGTCCCTGCTGCGCTGGTCGCTGTTGCGGATTACGGCGGTCAGAGGCGCGCCGCAGGCGGCCCCCTCCACCAGCCCGGAGAGAATCTCCGGAATATCCGCCTCCCTCCGGGGGGTGGACCAGGCGTTCTGCCCCGGGGCGCGGCGGGCCATAAACCTGGCCACCCGCTCCATGTCGGGCCGGAACCCGGCGGGCAGGCCCTCCACCACGCAGCCGATGGCGGCGGCGTGGGACTGGCCGAAAACCGTGACCTTCAGTTTATTCCCCAGTGTGTTCATGGATGATCCCTCCCAGCCTTTTATAGTCCTCCCAAAAGTTCGGGTAGGATTTTTTGACGCACTCGGCGCCCAGGAGCGTCACCGGCTCCCGGCAGCGGGTGGCGGCCACGGCGGCCATCATAGCGATACGGTGGTCGTTGCAGCAGTCCACGGTGCAGCCGCCCCGGAGGCTATCCTGGCCCTGGATAATAAGGCGGTCCGGCTCCTCGATGATCTTGGCTCCCATGGCGGTGAGGGCGGCGGTGACGGCGGCCAGGCGGTCGCTCTCCTTCAGCCGTAGCCGCCCGGCTTTATTGATATACAGGGTGCCGTTCATGCACGCCCCCATGGCCGCCAGGGGGGGCACCAGGTCCGGACAGTGGGACACATCGATGCCGGTGGCGTGGGGCGTATCGCCGGCGGGCCCCTGCCGCTGGACAGGCGGCGGATCCTCATCCTCCACAACCTTCCAAATTGGAACGGTGACGCCACCGGTGAGGGGCTTCCCCTGTATCATGTCCCTGTAGTCCACGATCCGCTTGTCCAGCTGGAGGGAGTCCACGTTCATTCCCGTAGCCTCCACATCACAGCCCAGTGCCTGGGCTGCGTACCAGAAAGCAGCCTGGGACCAGTCGGCCTCCACAGACACTGTCCGGGGCTGATATGCCTGCCCGCCGGGGATCTCCCAGGCCCCGTGGGGTGTCCGGCGCAGGCCCACCCGCCCCTTGGAAGCAGTGGTCACGCCAAAGTTCTCCATGGCCCGGCAGGTCATATTGACATAGCCCACGCTCTCCAGCTTTGTCGTACTGACAATACGGCTGCTCCCGGAAAGCAGGGGCAGGGCCAGCAGCAGCCCGGTAAAGAACTGGCTGGACACATTGCCGGGGAGCCGGTAGGTCCCGGGCTTCAAAGTCCCCCGGACGGTGAGAGCGCCGTCCCTCTGCTCATAGAAGATAGCTTTTTCGGCAAAAAGATCAAAGTAGGGCTGCTGAGGCCGCTCCATGAGCCGCCCCTGGCCGGTAAACACCCCGCCCCCCACCGCCGCCAGTGCGATAGGGATCAAAAAGCGGAGGGTGGAGCCGGACTCCCCGCAGTCGAACCGGGGCAGTTCCCCTCTGCCGGAGCATGGGGGAGTCGAACCTCCGATGCCGGCAATGCGTAGGGTGGAGCCGTCCAGCGTCCACCTCGCCCCCAGCCCCTCCATACACCGGAGGGTAGCCTCCACATCCTGGGAGAGGGCTATGTTTTCCACCACGCTTTCCCCCGCCGCCAG
>USMP01000184.1 GCA_900555795.1 uncultured Eubacteriales bacterium | reverse complement strand
CCCGCCATGAGATGGCTTATCAGCGGCGGCTCTCCCGGCACAAGGCGCAGTATTCTCTGGACTGCGATGACGGGATCGAATATTCCGCCTGCCTGCATGAGCCAACGCCCCAGGAGCTTCTGGAGCGCATGGAGCTGTTCATCCGTCTGTGGAACGCACTCAACTCTTTGCCGGAGATCCAGGGCCGCAGGATTGATGCCCACATCATTCTTGGAAAGAGCATCAAGGAAATTGCCGAGGCCGAGGGCGTACATGAGGAGTCTATTCGCCAGTCGATCAAGCGTGGCCTTGAGCGCATGAAAAAAACTTTTTGATTTTTTCATTTTCCCCACTTGGAAATGATGAAAAAATGTCTCGGTTTATGAAAGGAGATATTCTTCTTTCCGCAGATAAACAGCGGCGGCCCCGGGCATAGTCCGGGGAGCAGGGCGGCGGGTGCGCTGTGACTTTTTCTTTGGAAGAACGAGCGAACAACACCAACGCCGCAAATGGGCCGGGCCACCCCACGGCCACGATCCGGCATAGGACAGGCTGGCCGCCTGTCACTCCGGGCCGCCCTCTTATCTGCGAGGGAACGCCGCTCTAAGCATGGTTGTCTTTGGACAGGGCAAGAAAATGGGAGCGGCGTTCTCTATATTTATACTTACATGGAGTGAGGCAAGAGGGCAGCATCGTTTAGGTGCTGCCCTCTTGCGTTTCCCCACGATATGCGGGAGGCGTATCTTATTTTTGATAAGGAGGTTTTACCGTGAGATTAACGGCAAAGGAACTGGAACAAATGAAAAGCGTTGACATCGGCGCAGTGGCTCCCGAGTCCCTGCCGGATGTGAGCGGTATGACCTTTGACACCTCTCTCCCCCGGGAGGAGCGGATCGCTCTGTTTTTGCAGGCGGTAGAAAATCCATACTGCTTTTGTATCGGCGGGATCGGTGTAAAAATTGAATTTGCGGAAAGCGGGCCGTCCTTGCAGGACACGCTGACGGACTTCCTGCTCCGGCAAAAAAGCGGGCTGTAACTTCGGTTATGGCCCGTTACTACTTCGAGACAAAGTGTCCCGAGGCGGAGGCATCCTTGTTGTCCCGCCCGGGCAGAGGTATAATATAGATGTAATGTGATAGGGAAGGAGGAACAATGGCACGAACAAAAAACAGAGGATTGCAACAGAGTTTCTCTCCCTCTTATACCGTTCCCCGCTGGCGGCTGGGCGAATACATCCGACTTTCTAAGGAGGACTTGAAAAAGGGAAAGGACGACAGCAACAGCGTCATCAACCAGCGTGATCTGCTCAATGACTATTGATCATAGCCTGAATCAGAGAAGCCTCATTGTCATAGCTATGCTGTCCATGTTTGTCGTCAGCGCCGCGTTCAACAAGACACAGCTGGTAAAAATATTTCCCGGGCAATTGTACATATCGCCAAGGGCAGCTTTACCAAGGTGATGGCGGGCTACATTCTCTGTGCCGCCCTTCTCTGCTCGCTGATCAGTTCCAAACTGATCCCATTCTGCATTTTGTATCCCCTTTTGGCCGGGACACTGGAGGACATGGGTGTCAGTCCCAGCAAGGAAATGTTCCCTCTGGGCCTGACGTGTATTGCCTGCCTGGGGATCCTGCCCATCGGCAGCGGCGCCGCCAGCTTTGCCCAGTCCAACGCCTATCTGCAGGCCAGCAGCGTGACGGAATACGCCTTTGTAGCCACCAATACCTTTATGGGCCGCTGGCCGGTGCTGGTTGTCTGTGTGCTTTACGCAATTTTTCTGGCGCCGAAGCTGGCCCCTGATCGGCCCCCTGTGGCTATTAACGCCATGGAGAACGCCGCCGCGGGTCGCGCCGTCAATAAAGAGGCAATGGACCCCTTCCATGAGAAGTGCGGCTATATTGTCTTCTTTGCCGTAAGCATTGGCCTGCTTCTCTCCTCCACACTGGGTGTTCCCCCCTGGTTTATCACCCTTGTGGGTGCGATGCTGGTGGTAATCACCGGCACGATGAAGCCCCGGGAGGCGGTAGCCGCCATGCCCATCGGCATTTGGCTGCTGTTCGTGGGGGCTATATGTCTGGCCAACGCGCTGAATCTGACGGGAGCCGGTGCCATGATCGGTGATTTTATTGCAAAGGTTTCCATGACACTGAAATACGACGTGCTCATTTATGCCGTGTTTTTTATTGTACCCTTTGTTATGACGCAGTTTATATTCAACCAGACAGTATCCACCATCCTGATGCCGATTACCATCCAGGCCTGTATGAGTTTGGGGGTCAATCCGGTTGGACCCATGATCTATGTGAGCGGCGCGGCGCTGACAGCGTTTATGTCCCCCATGGCCACCGGTACGGTTCCGTACTATATGGCGGCCGGTGGGTATGATATGCGCAGTGTGCTCAAGCAGTCCTGGCTGCCCGCGCTGCTGTTTGCGGTGGTACAGGTGGCGTGGATGTCTGTTGCCTTTCCGCTTCATTAAAGGCCGCACCCCGGTATCCGGTGCAGGCGCCGGGATAACCCAAAATCGCAATCAGGCCGGGGACTTTGTCCCCTGGCCTGATTTTTCACAGAGGCAGTATGGGGAATGCCTGCTTGCAAAACGGTTTTCCAGGTTGACCGGAGGCGGGATCTATATTAAAATAGGCCCTGTGAGATTTTAAGAGAGACGGGGCAATTGCTATGACACAGGATTTCAATCAGAGATACATAGAAGCCCGCAGGGCAGTTATCGCCCGGCGTTACGCGCGGATGAACCCCCAGCAGCGCCAGGCGGTGCTGGCCACGGAGGGACCGCTGCTGCTGCTGGCCGGGGCTGGCAGCGGAAAGACCACTGTGCTCATCAACCGGGTGGACAACCTTTTGACCTTTGGCCGGGGCAGCGACACGGACTATGTGCCCGACTGGGCCACGGAGGCGGATCTGGCCTTTTTGGAGAACTTTCCCCAACGGCCCGCTCCGGAGGACTGGCGGGAGGCCAGACGCCTGTGTGCCGTGGAGGCGGCGGTGCCCTGGTCGGTGATTGCCATCACCTTCACCAACAAGGCCGCCGGAGAGTTGAAGGAGCGCCTGGGCCGGATGTGCGGCGCAGCCGCCAACGATATCTGGGCGGCCACCTTTCACAGCGCCTGCGTGCGCATCCTTCGCCGGGATATGGAGCGCCTGGGGGAGGGATTCACCAACAGCTTTACCATCTATGACAGCGACGACAGCAAGCGGGTCATCAAGGACATCCTCAAGGACATGAGCTTGGATGAGAAGGAGTTCCAGCCCCGTTCCGTGTTGGCCATCATTTCCAACGCCAAGGACAAGGATCAGTCACCGGACCGCTTTGCCCAGGAGGCGAAGAGTTCCTACGACTGGCGGATGCCCCGCATCGCGCAGATCTATGCAGGCTATGTTCGCCGCCTGCGGGAGGCCAACGCCCTGGATTTTGACGACATTATTCTCCACACCGTCCACCTGCTGCAGAAGGATGAGGAGACCCGCTCCTACTACCAGAGGAAATTCCGCTATGTCCTCATTGATGAGTACCAGGATATCGAACAGGAGCTGGGCATCCCGATTGTCAACAAGCGGATTTCCGTTACCCCGGTTAGCCTGATTTGCCAGGGGGACCCGCGGCCCATTGCCCGGGCGCTGGATCAAGCGGCGGAAGAGATGGGCGTGAACTTCCTGGGAGGTTATAGCGCCCTGACCCAAAAGGGTATGACCCGGGCGGACGAGCGGTTGATTCAGTCCATCCCCGAGGTGCTGTGCACCACCCAGCGGCTTTGCTCCAGCGTGAATGTGGGCAGCACCCGCGCGGGCCTGAACATGAACGCCATCCGTGAAATGGGGGAAATCATCAAGAAAACCGCTGCCCGCTCCGCGGATCAGGACGGCTTGGGCTGCGCCAAGCTGGTGGTGTTTGCCAATGCGGTGGAGGACAATCCCTTCAT
>USMP01000183.1 GCA_900555795.1 uncultured Eubacteriales bacterium | reverse complement strand
GCGAACCTCTGGGAAACCGCGCTGGAGAGCATTTCCCGGTTTGACATTTTGCGCAACCATGGTATAATCATCTGTGAGGCGCCCCTGGAGCGGGAATTGCCGCCCCTGGCGCCGCCGTATTTCATTCACCGCACCTACCGCTATGGCAGGATCAAGACGACCGCGTACCACCGGGAGGAGGCTGGCCAGGCATGAAAATCGCTGTCTGCCCCGGCAGCTTTGACCCCATCACCGTAGGCCACATGGACCTGGTGGAGCGGGCCGCAGCGATCTTTGACCGGGTAATCCTGTGCGTCATGGTCAACGGGGAGAAGCATCCCATGTTTACCGCCCAGGAGCGGCTGGAGATGGCCCGGGCCGCCGTGGCCCATATCCCCAACGCATCCGCCGCTGCATGGGACGGCCTTTTGGTGGAGTTTGTCCGCCGGGAAGGGGCTGCGGCCTTGGTGAAGGGCGCCCGCAACTGTGTGGACTTCGATTGGGAATACCAGCTGGCCCAGATCAACCGGGACCTCTGCCCGGAACTGGACACGGTGATTCTGCCGGCGCAGACCAGGCACCTGCATATCAGTTCCACCATGGTGCGGGAGATGATCCGCTATCAGCAGCGGTTAGACGAGTATGTGCCCGCCGGCGCGGCGGACATCCTGCATAGGATCTGGGAAGGGAAGGTACAATAAGAGATGGCAAACGATGTACAATATTTGATCGATATGCTCTATGAGATGATTGACGGGGCCAAGGGCGTGTTGATGGCTCCGGACAAGTGCATCATTGTGCGGGAGGATGCGCTGGACCTGCTGGATGAGTTGAGGGGCCAGCTGCCTCTGGAGTTAAAAAAAGCCCAGGACCTGATCCGGGCCCGGGATGAGTTTGTGGAGAACGCCAAGAAGGAGGCGGAGAAGATCCGCCGGCAGGCGGATCTGGACGCGAAAACCATCGTGGAGGAGAGCGAGATTACCCGGGCTGCCCGGGAGAAGGCCCACGAAATCCTCCGCCGGGCCGACGAGCGCTCCAAGAACATGGTGAACGTTACCAACGAGTATACCGACGACGCTCTGCGCCGCACAGAGGAGGCCATTCAGGCCGCCCTTGGGGAGATTCGGGAGTCCCGCGCCCAGTTCCGGGCTGTCTCCAACGAGAAGCTGCAGGCCAAGCGGGCCAAGCTGGAGGAGCAGAGTAGCGAAACTGACAAAAAATAGAGGAGTAATTTGTCGAAAACGACAAAATTTTCTCAAGTTTTTCCCCTCCCTGTACAGCGTGAAACCACAAATTGTGCCATATGGCCGCCCTGGTACAACATCTTGTATCAGGGCGGCTTTTCTTGCAGGCACTTGTTATAGAACATCTGTTTTAAATTCAAAAAACCGCGGGTTTTTCTGGGAAAACCGTCTGTTTTGCCGGAAAAAAATAAAAAACTTACGCTTGCAATTCCAACGCCCATGCCGTATACTAACCTTAACGTGGTGCAAAGTGGGGGAAAGTAGAGCGATTTCCCACACCTGGACCGCCCTGCGCTGAAACTGGCGGTGGAGCGGCCGGGGGAACATGCGCCCAGCGTGAGACGGAAAGGTGGTGGGGCGGTTGATCGGCCAGTTTGAGCACAATATCGACGGCAAGGGCCGCCTCTTTATTCCCGCCAAGTTCCGGGAGGAACTGGGGGAGGCCTTTTATGTCACCATCGGCCTGGACGGGTGCCTGTCTGTGTACTCCGACGCCAGGTGGGCCGATCTCACGGCCAAATTTGACGCGCTGCCCATTTCCCAGGCCCGGCGGATGCGGACGCTCTTTGCCAATGCCGCCAAATGCGAGCCGGACGCCCAGGGCCGCATTCTGATTCCCCAGAAGCTGCGGCAGTATGCCGGACTGGAGCGGGAAGTAGTGATCAACGGTGCCAGCAAGTGCCTGGAACTGTGGAACCCGGCGCGGTGGGCCCCCATCGAGGCCGAGGGGCTGGATCCGGACAATTTGGCCGCCGCTATGGAGGAACTGGGGTTCTGATATGGAGAAGGACTACGGACATCAGCCGGTGCTGCTGGAGGAGTGCCTCCAGGGTCTGGCCATCCGCCCGGAGGGCGTATATGTGGACGGTACCCTGGGCCGGGCCGGCCACTCTCTGGAAATCTGCCGCCGCCTGACCAGCGGCCGGCTCATCGGTATTGACCGGGATCTTGCCGCCATAGACGCGGCCCGGGAGCGGCTGGCGGTGTTTGAGGACCGTGTGACATTGATCCACGGGAACTTCAGTGATCTGGAAGAGCACCTCTCCGCCCTGGGAATCGCCGGAGCGGACGGGATGCTGTTTGATCTGGGGGTTTCCTCCCCCCAGCTGGATGAGGCCCGCAGGGGCTTCAGCTACATGCAGGACGCGCCGCTGGATATGCGCATGGATGAGACGGCGGCGCTGGATGCCAGACAGGTGGTCAATGAGTGGAGTTATGAGGAACTGCGGCGCATCCTCTACGAGTACGGCGAGGAGCGCTACGCCCCCCAGATTGCCCGGGCCATCTGCCGCCGCCGGGAGGAACGGCCTCTTGCGTCTACCGGCGAACTGGTGGAGGTGATCCGTTCCGCCATGCCGGCCCAGGCTCTGCGGGAGAAGCAGCACCCCGCCAAGCGCAGCTTCCAGGCCATCCGCATCGCCGTGAATGATGAATTGGGGGCCCTGTCCCCCATGCTCCGCTCCGCAGTCCGGTGGCTGCTGCCCGGCGGCCGTCTGGCGGTCATCACCTTCCACAGCCTGGAGGACCGGATTGTCAAGCAGACCATGCGGGAACTGGCCACGGGCTGTACCTGCCCGCCGGAGTTTCCGGTGTGCGTGTGCGGGAAAAAGCCCAAGCTGCAGCTCATTGCCCGCAAGCCCATTACCTCCGGAGCGGAGGAACTGGCCCGCAACCCCCGGGCCCGGAGTGCCAAGCTGCGGGTGGCGGAGCGGACGGAATTCTAAATTGCCGGATGTGCGGCCGGGCCCTGCCTGCCGTGGATCAGATCAGACAGGCCTCCGCCCGGCGGAGGCGCTGGGGACATACAAGCAAAGGAGGCCCGGGCTATGGCAGCCAGCGCCAAAATGACAAAGCGTCGATACAATACGCCGGGAGTTGTGAGCGGCAACCTGGCCCGGGAACTGGACCGGCGTCCGCCGGAGCACCGGGAACCGGACCGCCGGGAACTGGAGCGGCGCCTGGAGCGCAGCGGCCAGCTGGCGCCGGACGAGTACTATCTGCGTCGGCGGGAGAGCGAGGCGGAGCGCATTGCCCGGGAACGGGCCAGGGCCAAGGCGGCCGTTCGCCCTGCCCAGAAGGTGTCCCCGCTGGCGGTGCTGGGCTTTGCGGCGGTGGCGGCCATGCTGGTGGTGGTACTGCTGTGCTACGTGCAGATCAACGCGATCTCCCGGGACATCGTGGCGATGAAGAGCGAGATCAGCCAGCTGGAGGTGGAGCAGGTGTCCCTGCTGACCCGCTATGAGCAGGCCTTTGATCTGGCCACGGTGAAGGAGGCGGCCCAGGCCGCCGGTATGGTCCAGCCCGCCGACAGTCAGGTTTACCATGTGGATCTGCCGGGGGAGGACAGCGCCGTGTCCTACGCCCGGGAGGAGAGCAGCATGCTCAGCCGCGTGTTTGCTTCCCTGGGCAGGACTGTTTACGCCGCGGTGGAATATTTCCGCTGACGCACCGTATACTCGAAAGGGAGAACGGACTGGGGCCGCCCGGCCCCCGCGCCGGGCTGTCCGCCGGGACCCTGGAGCGGCGGATGGGCGGCTCAGCGCGCGTATCTGGATGATCCGGGGAGTAAGAGGGGGCAGCCCCCTCTTACTCCTTGCTTACTGTTGGGCGGCTTGCCGGAGGGCGGCGGGCCGCGGTAAAACGGGATGGAATGATGTGATAAGGAGGAACTCTATGGCAAATCACCCCAAACGGCA
>USMP01000182.1 GCA_900555795.1 uncultured Eubacteriales bacterium | reverse complement strand
CCAGCACCGGCTCCGGGGCCCGCTCCTGGATGGCTTCCCACAGCCCCTCCGCCGTCTGCGCGCCGGAGGAGAGGTTCCGGGGGTCCACCGCGACCGCCGCGCCGCCGGAGGCCCGAAAGCACCGGATCTGCTCTCCCGTGGCCTGGGAGCAGCTTCCGCACAGCATCAGGGCGCGGCCCCGGGTCCCGGTGTAGGCCATGCCGCCGGTACGCGCCCCCCGGGCCCGCCCGGCCAGATGCTCCAGCAGGCCGGAGCCTCCCGTCAGCAGTTTCAGATGGCCCCAGGTCTCGGCAATCTGCCGGCCCTGCTGGTCCGTCTCATAGTCGGGGACCAGATAGCAGCGGCCGTGCCGCCGCCGGAAGCCTTCCGCCGCCTCCCGGGCGGCGTCCCCCGCCCCGGCCCCCAGGACCAGGCACGGGTAGCGTCCCTGGGGCCTCATCAGCTCCGGAATATCCGAGGCCCACATGGGGTTCAGGGGGTGGTGCTTCATGGGGCTCTCTGCCAGAGGCACTCCGTTGACATAGAGCCGGCCGGCGCGCACCGTGCGCCCATTGACGGGCAGGGAGGGGCAGAGCACGGTGCACTCCGCCTCCAGCATGTCCATGGCCGCGTCCACCGTGGGGCCAATATTCCCCCGGGGCGTGGAGTCAAACGTGGAGCAGTATTTGATGTAGTACTGTCTGGGCTCCAGCCTTTGCAGCCACTCCAGCGCCTTTACCGTGCTGCGCACCGCGTCCTGGGGCGGTATGGAGCGGGTCTTCAGCCCCACAACCACGGCGTCACAGCCGTCCACAGGCAGGCCGCCCGCCGGAATTTCGTTGACCAGCAGGGTTTTCAGCCCGCTCTTGGCCAGAAACGAGGCCGCGTCGCTGGCGCCGGTAAAATCGTCGGCGATGCAGCCGATCAAAACATTTGACAAGACGTTCTCTCCTTCCGTGTATACCGGGCTTTACAAGGGCAGGCACGCCAGATGAAGAGGCGTGCCTGCCCAAATTCCACGGGTTCCGTTATTTGCGCGTCATATAGGCCATGCCCACATTTTCGTTGGGGTAGATCACAAAGCCGTCCACGTCGGCGGCGCTGCCGTAGGTCTGCATCTCGTAATAGAGAGGGGCGCTGCAGGCGTCATTTTTCAGTTCCTCCTGGATCTGATACATGACCTTGGCGCGCTCCTGGGTATCCAGAATCATGCTCTGCTCGCTGAGCAGCTGGTCCACCGTCTCGTTGCTGAACCGGGAGTAGTTCTGGGGGCCGCTGGTGCCGAAGTTCATGTACAGGTTAAATTCCGGATCACCGGTGGGGCAGCCCATGCCCAGCAGGAACAGCTCATGCTCGCCGGCAACCGCCTGCTCCTGGTAGGCGCCCCAGTCCAGCACGTTGATCTGGGCGGTGATGCCCACCTCGGCCAGCATGGCCTGGACAACCTCGGCCACCTGCCGGTCATTGGCGTAGCGCCCCTCGGGGGTGCTCAGCTTCAGGGTCAGATTCTCCACGCCGGCCTCAGCCAGCAGTTCCTTGGCCTTCTCCACGTCGTACTCGTAGCAGCCCAGGCCCTGGGCGGAGTAGTCGATCACGTTGGAGACCATAAAGGAGTCGGGGTAGGCGGCCACGTCCCGCATGATATTCTTGATGATGGACTCCCGGTCAATGGCGTAGTTCACCGCCTGGCGCACCCGTACGTCGTCCAGGGGCGCCTTGCTGCTGTTCATGCCGATGAAGATGGTGCGGTAGCCAGTCTCCAGCAGGACCTTCACATTGGGGTCCGCCTCCAGGTCCGCGATCTGAATGGGGGGAATGCCCGCCACCACGTCGGCGTCGCCGGTCTTGAGCATCATCACACGGGAGGCGTCCTCGGGCACAATGCGCACAGTGACGGAATCCACGGTGGCCTTCTCGCCCCAGTACTCGTCAAAGCGGACCAGCTTCAGGCTGCTGCCGAAATCCCAGCTGTCCAGCTTCAGGGGGCCGGTGCCCACAGGGTTCTGGCCAAATTCCTTGCCGGCGGACTCCACCGCCTTGGGGCTCACCATGCCGGTGGTATAGCTGCTGATCTGGGCCAAAAATACGCTGCTGGCCTCCGTCAGCGTGAAGGCCACGGTGTACTCGTCCACCACGTCCACGCTCTTGACCATGTTGACCACGGACGCCTTGGGGGCTGCCGTCTCCGGATTCTGGATGCGCTCGATGTTGAACTTGACGGCCTCGGCGTTGAAGGTCTCGCCGTCGTGGAACTTGACCCCCTCCCGCAGCTTGAAGGTCCAGACCGTTCCGTCCTCGGAGGTGGTCCAGCTCTCCGCCAGGCCGGGCTGGATGGAGGAGTCGGTGTCACGATACACCAGCGTCTCGTAGATCTGGGCGGAAATCCGCGCGGTGGCGTTGTCGTTCACCAGGTGGGGGTCCAGGGTCGTCGGCTCAGTGCCGCAGACATAGGTGAAGTCCTTGCTCACTGCCGCGGTATCGGTGGTACCGGAGCCGCTCTGGCTGGAATCGCTCTGGCCGCCGCTGCCGCCGGTCGTTGTGTTGCCGCCGCCGCAGGCAGTCAGCAGCAGCATGGTCAGGGTCATTGCAAGTGCAAGAAGCCGCGAAGTCGCCGTTCTTTTCATGGTAGTCTCTCCTTTTCATAGTGGTGGTGAAGTGGAATATATGTCCTCCATCCGCCGGACTCACCCGGCAAAATGGCAGGCCACCTGATGGTCCGTCCCGACCTCTCTGAGTGCGGGAGTCTCGTGATGGCAACGGTCGCACGCCATCCAGCAGCGGTTGGCAAACCGGCAGCCGGGCTGGGGGTTCACCGGGCTGGGCACATCGCCCTTGAGCAGGATCTTCTCCTTCCTCTCGTAGCCGTACTTGGCAATGGGAACCGCCGAGAGGAGGGCCCTGGTGTAGGGGTGCACCGGGTTGGAAAACAGTTCGTGGGACTTGCACACCTCCACGATCTTTCCCAGATACATGACAATGATCCGGTTACTGATATGGCGCACCACGCTCAAATCGTGGGAGATAAAGAGGTACGTCAGGCCCATGGTCTCCTGCAGGCTCTGCAGCAGGTTCAGGATCTGGGCCTGGATGGACACATCCAGTGAGGAGACCGGCTCGTCACAGACGATGAACTCCGGATTCATTGCCAGGGCGCGGATAATGCCCACCCGCTGCCGGCGGCCGCCGTCCAGTTCATGGGGATAGGCGTTGTAGAGTTTCCGGCTCACGCCGCCTTTGCTCATCAGATCCAGCACCGTGGCGTTCAGTTCCTCCCGCTTGACCATCTTATTGATGACAAGGGGCTCCGAAATAATCTGGCCGATGGTCTTTCGCGGGTCCAGGCAGGAGTAGGGGTCCTGAAAAATAATCTGCATCTGCCGCCGCATGGCGCGCATCCGCTTCTGGTCGTAGGCCAGGATATCCTCCCCCCGGTACAGCACCTGGCCCGACGTGTGGGGGATCAGCCGCAGCACCGTGCGCCTGCCGCAGAGGAACCACAGCACCCACGCCGCGGACACCGCCTGCGAAAGAATGGTCGCCAGCGCCGCACCGCGCACGCCCATATGGAACACAAAGATAAACAGCGGGTCGAGCACAATGTTGAGCACCGCGCCGATCAAAACAGAAAGCATCGCCGTTTTTGCCTTGCCCTGCGCACTGATAAAGGTATTCAACCCCAATGCAAGCTGAACGAACAGCGTACCGACGGCATAGATGTTCATATAGCGCACGCCGTATTCGACCGTGTTTTCACTGGCTCCAAACGCCATCAGGAAGTCACGGTTCCAAAGAAGCAGTATGGCTGTGAGAATCACAGAAATCACAAGCTGTAAGGTAAAACAGTTTCCCAAAGCTTTTTCCGCGGAGTCCGTATCCTTCCTTCCCATAAAAATGGAAGCCCGCGGCGCACCGCCATAGGCTACCAGCGCGGCAAACGCCGAAACAATCATAATCAGAGGCATACACACTCCAACCCCAGTCAGC
>USMP01000181.1 GCA_900555795.1 uncultured Eubacteriales bacterium | reverse complement strand
CCGCCCCTCTTCTATGGGCTTTACTGGGCGGACAAACGCAGATCCCCGCTGACGCTGGTAACGCGAATCTCACAGCCGCCGCCCTCATACACATAGGTGTCGCCGGACCGGACCAGGGCCAGATCCCCGCTGTCCAAGGTCCCGGAGGTGCTGTCAAAGCGCAGGGTAAACCCCCGGTCAAGGGCCCCGGCCCATGTCACCTCCCCGCTGACCGTGTGCACCTCCACCTGGCCGGCATCCACGCCGCTGAGCAGGATGTCGCCGCTGACGGACTCCACCTGCGCCTCCTCCTCCATCAGCGACTCGCCGACCAGCATATCCCCGCTGACGCTGTCCAGGCGCAGCCTTCCACCATCACAGCCGCTGAGGACAATGTCACCGCTGGTGGTGTCCGCCGTCAGGTCCGAGGCGGTCAGACCGCTGAGCACCACGCCGCCGCTCTCGGTGCTCACATTGATCTCCTCCACCGCCATCTTTTCCGCCGTCACATCAGCCGCAGATGTGTGGATGCTCACGGTTCCCGCCCAGCCGGAGGGCAGCAGCACTGTCAGCAGTTTGACGCTCCGGACACGGCTCCACTGGCCCGCCTGGTAGCGGATTGTCAGATCCTCCCCCGTCAGGGCGCAGGAAAACGCCGTCTCTCCAGTCAGCGCATCGGTGGACTGCTCCACAGCGCGGACGGTGTCCCCATCCCAACTCTCCAGGCGCACCTGGCCGGCCGCCCAGTCGATGCTGACACGTCCCACATCTCCAGCCGCCCACTCCAGGGCATCCCCCTGGTAGGCGTAATCGGCCATGGCGCCGCTCCAGTTCTCCCCGGCATCCCAGGTCTCTGTCGCCTCCGCCAGATTCACATCCCCCAGGACGATCCCTTCCGGGCCCACATAGACGGCATCACCCACCCGGATTCCCTCTGGACCGATGTAGATGCCGGAGTCGCTCACAATGGCCTCCTCCACGGCGGTGGCAGTATCCTGCCCCACGGGGCTGCCCTCCACTCTCCCGGCGCCAAACCGCTGCCACAGAACCGCCGCCACTGCCACCGCCAGCACCCAAGCGGCCGCCCGGATAAGCGGTCTCTTGTCCCGGGAGCCCCGGGCCTTCCCAGCGGGCGCCGCCATGGGCTCACGGGGCGGCAGGTCCGGATAGGCCGGCGGCACAGAGGCTGCTCCGGTGGCCCGCTCCTGGAGAATACGCCGGGCGATGGTCTCCGTGTCCTCCATGCTGGCCACAGCCTCCTCCTCGCTCATGCCCTCCTCCATGCGGTCCGCCAGCATCTCCGCATAATAGGTCAAATACTCCTCCGCCTCCGCCTTGCTCATTCCCTCCAGGCGCTGGTATAGCGCATTAAGAAATTGTACCCGTGTCATACGCCGCACACTCCTTTACTCGGTCATAGATGCGCTGGATCTCCGGCCAGCTGTCCAGGAACTGGTTGATTTGGCCAATTCCCGCTTCCGTGATATGGTAGAACTTCCGCAGCCGCCCGCTGTGCTCCACAGAATAGACTGACAGGCACCCCGCCGCCTCCAGGCGGCGCAGAATGGGATACAGCGTGGACTCCGATATCTCAATGCAGCTGGACAGATCCTTAATGATCTGGTAGCCGTAGGAATCCTCCCGCCGCAGTACAGCCAGTACACAGACCTCCAGCAGACCCCGCTTCAGTTGTGGGTCAATCATGGCCATACCCCCTTTCACACAATACTATATATTGCGTAGTATAATTTGTCAAGTGCTTTTTTATTTTCCCAGGCAATACGGCGCCCCGGAGGAACTCCTCCGGGGCGCTTCCGATTCGCCTATGGGTACTGCCGCACCACCGCCGTAACCTTGCCCAGTACCTGGGCCGTTTGGCCGTCGATGGGTTGGTAGGCATCGTTCTCCGGCATCAGCCATACCTGTCCGTTCTTCCGGCTCAGGCGCTTCACCGTGGCTTCATCCCCCAGCAGGGCCACCACAATTTCGCCGTTCTGCGCCGTCTGCTGCCGCCGGACTATCACCAGATCATTCGGCAGAATACCTGCCTTCAGCATGGATTCTCCCCGGACCCGCAGTGCAAAAAAGTTCTCCTCCTGGCCGCCGCAGTCAAACGTCAGGTAGTCCTCCACACACTCCTGGGCCAGGATGGGCGTACCGGCAGCTACGTCGCCCACAATGGGGATACGTCCCCGCTCCTGCCGGGCCGTCAGCACAATAGCCCGGCCCTTGAAGTCCCCCTTCTCAATCAGCCCCCGCTCCTGGAGGCGCTTGAGGTGAAAGTGGACCGTGGAGGGGGATTTCAATCCCACCGCCTCACAGATCTCCCGCACGGAGGGGGCATACCCCTGCTCCGGGATCACCTCCTGCAAATACTCATAAATCCGCTCGGTCATCTGGGTCTTCTTCGGCATAGTCAGCCCCTCCCTGCAGTTGTGTGCACCACCCGCCGCCTTCCGCATACTCCGGCGGCGTCCCCACCTGTGGCCCGGCGGGCCGGCATTCTCTTTGCCCACCACAGGAAAATAGAACAGAACGCCGTAGCCTCAGGTATGCCGGCTGCTTTTTTATCAATATAGCACGGAACCGGTGGAAATGCAACACTTGTTCTTGTATTTTGCCAAGAATCCTCTTTTGTTCCGCGGGAACGCCGCAGCTTGCCAAAAGTTGTTGATTCCCCCTTGAAATTGTGAACAGGATATGGTATGATGTAATTCCTGTGAAATGGACTTATGCGCCCAGGCGCCTTATTTCAATTGTTTTGGAGGTTTTACAACTATGCAGGCTCTCATTATGGTGATCACAATCCTTCAGCTGCTCTGCGGCCTGGCCGTGGTACTGGCGGTTCTCTTCCAATCCGGCAAGAGTGCGGGGCTTTCCGGCGCCATTGGCGGCGCGGCCGATACGTTCATGGCCAAGGGCAAGGCGAAAAGCTTCGACGCCAGACTGGCAAAGGGCACCAAGTGGGTCGGCGCTGTATTTATCGTCCTGACCCTGCTGCTGAACATTTTGCACTGAGCACAATCCGCCGCTGTTTAAAAAGCTGCCGCCCACTGGGGGCGGCAGCTTTTTGCTCTCCTCTCCCCCTTAGCTGGGGGTACGGATCTGCTCCGGCGTGGCATACAGCGTCCCCGCTTGGGGCGTCACATTCTGAATGCGAAACAACTCCTCCACGGTGACAAAGGTGTACCCCTGGGGCTGGAGTTTATCGATGATCTCCAGGGCGGCGTCCACGCTGGAGGGATAAAAGTCATGGAGCAGAATGATATCCCCGGGCTGCACATGCGCTACCACATAGCTGACCACCTTTTCCGCATGCAGCAGCTTCCAATCCTCCGGATCCAGGGACCAGTAGATCATGGGTGTCCTGACCTCCCTGGCCTGCTTGGCGCTGATGAGCCCATAGGGGGGACGGAGCCAGTAACTGCCCTTGCCAAGGATCTCCTCCAGCAGGACCTCCGTCTTTTGGATCTCCTCAATACGCGTATTTTTTTCCGCCGTCAGCAGGCGAACGTGGGAATAGGTATGGTTTCCCACCTGATGCCCCTCCGCTTTCATCCGCAGCAGCAGGGACTCATTTCCCGCAATCTGCTCACCGATCACAAAAAAGGTGGCCGACACCCCCCGCTCCAGCAGGCCGTTGAGCAGCAGGCTGGTGGTGTCCGCCCGAGGACCATCATCAAACGTCAGGGCCACATATTTAGGCTCCTCCGTCAGAGCCTGGCGGGTCTCCTCCTCCAGTTCCCCCCAGATCTCCAGGGGGATCTCCGCCGGGCCGACGGTGTAGGCGCTGAGATCCGGCTCCACCTCCCGATCCCGGCAGCCCGCCGCCAGCAGCAATCCGGCCAGCAAAACCACCGCAATCCGTTTCCTCATGATTTACCCCTCTTTTCTCCGTACTTGGCCATAGTATGCCCCGTCACACAGAAAAAAGCCGCATCCGGCAGCGAAACGCAGAAATGCTTCGCCGTAAAAAGCCGCAGTGCCCCCGCCGCGGTTTCGCGGCGGGGG
>USMP01000180.1 GCA_900555795.1 uncultured Eubacteriales bacterium | reverse complement strand
CCCGGCGCACCTGCCGGGCCGGGGATTTTCTCTTTGGGGAAGCCCCAACCCCCTTTTTCTCTCCATGTTTACAATTATTATGTTTCAAAAATCTGCTTGCGCTGGTATAATCAAAGAAACATGATTATGCGTTAAAGAGCGACGCCGCAATGGTTTGTTGCGGCGATTTCCGCTTGTATGTTTTGGGGCAGATTATTTATTCTGTCATAGGAAAGGATCGGGCAAAAAATGAAAACAATTCTTTTACACGGATTAGGACAAACAGCACAGGACTGGAAAGAAGTAGTTTGCCAGCTTTCATCTTCTAATGTTGAGTGTCCAGAACTTTTTTCTTCAATGGAGAATGAAATATCATATCCCCAGATTTTGGGGGATTTAGAACGGCGATATTCTAACGCAAAAGAACCGCTTCGTATCTGTGGTCTTTCGTTGGGAGCGCTTCTTGCGATTGATTTTGCTATTCGGCATGGAGATAAAGTAGCTTCTCTGGTTTTGATTGGCACACAATATAAAGTTCCAAGTTTGTTGATAGATTTTCAAAATCTTATCTTCCGTTGTATGCCAAACAAGGCATTTGAAAGTATGGGACTATCAAAAAGCAACACCATAAAATTGGCTCACTCTATGCGGGCATTGGATTTTACTGCACAATTAAGTGGGATTCTTTGCCCCGTCAATATTTTGTGCGGTGAAAAAGATAGTGCTAATCTAAAAGCATCGAAAAAGTTAAATGAGATACTTCCCAAAGCGACTTTGCAAATCGTCCCCGGCGCAGGCCATGAAATTAACAAAGATGCGCCAGAAGCTATTGCTGCCATACTTAATATGTAAAATAGTACAATAAAGCCAACGATAATATCCGTTTGAGGTGATAAGTGTGAAAATATTAGTTAGTGCTTGTATTATGGGAGTGGATTGTAAATATAATGGAAAAAATAACAAAAATCTGGCAGCTATCAACTACTTAAAAGATAAAGAAATTATTTGTATTTGTCCAGAGCAATTAGCAGGTATGGCTACTCCCAGACCTTGTGCAGAGATTGTGAATGGTGTAGTAACAGACGAAAATGGAAATGATGTTGATTTGGAATATAAACGAGCAGTATCAATGGCACTATCCCAAATTCAACATGAAGATATTGAGTTAGCTATACTACAATCCAGAAGTCCTACCTGCGGAGTAAACCAAATATATGATGGTAGCTTTACCGGAAAGTTGATTTCTGGAATGGGATTATTTGCAAAGGCATTAAAAGAACGAGGAATCAAAGTTATTGATGTTGAAGAAGTAGAAAACTTTAATTTGTTAGACTGTTCCCAGCTTTAATCAATCTAACCCAAACTTTCAAAATTGAATATCAGCCACTTATTATCGGCCCACCCAGCAGGAAATCTTTCAAAGGTTTCCTGCTTTTCTTATGCTATTTTTCAGAAAGGATGTGAACCCCAAATGTCTTACAGCTCCTACGACCACGACGATTTAGAACCGGCCAGCACTATGCGGATCGAGCGTCGGATTTACTTTGAAAGCGGCAAGGCCGATCTTTCCGAAATGGTAAAGCTGCCCCTTGCGGAGCTTCTTTCCCTGCGGGCGGAAAGCGCCGCCGCAGAACAGGAAGTGTATCGCCGACTGATCCATCCACGGCAGTAAAAGCAGTCCGCCCGGCAGGCTCCGCCTGCCGGGCGGATTTTTTGCCGGCGGAGGTTGCCCTGGCCGCAGCCCGGCCTTTCATGCCTCCCGGCGGCGCTTTGTTACAATTTCGAAACGGATTCGTTACCAAATCGTTGAAAAATTGAAATGACTTTGCCGCCTTCTCCTGCTATGATAGGGGCAATGGGGCACAAAGGATAAAGGAGGCAAATCATGGGTACATTGACAAAGAAAACAAAAATCGCCATTGCCGGCGGCGGCGCGGGGCTGTTGATTCTGGCGGTGGCATTGGCCCTGTGGCAGCCCTGGAAGGAAAAACCCCAGGAGGACATCACCCCGCCGCCCCAGACCCAGGAGGAGCAGACGCCGCCGGAGGAGGAGGGCCTGTCCCTCACCGTGGGCGGGGAAAAGGTCCTCTGCACCCTCTATGAGGGGGACGGCTGGAGCATCTATGTTCCCCAGGGGTGGACCGTGGACGACAGCCAGGGGAATCCCACCATGCTGCTGCCGCCCCAGGAGGGGGAGGAGAGCTGGCTGGCCGTGCTGCGGGAGGGGGACTGCGCCTACACCGGGGATTTTGTGTCCATATATCCGGTGGCGGGCGAAAAAACCTCGTACCTGACCCGGCTCTTTTACACCGGCGGCCCCCGGGGCGGCTGGCGGCTGACCTGCCGCGCCCCTGAGGAGGACTGGGCCGGCGTGGAGAAGCTGATGACCGCCCTGGCCCGGACCTTTACCGCGGGGGAGGACAAGCCCTTCAGCGGCCTGTCCCCGGTGGCCGGCCAGCCGGACTGGCAGATTGCCGAGGGGGACACAGTGCTGTGGATGGACAAGGACGGCTACACCGTGGGCGACCAGGCCCGGAAGGCTGTGGAGGAGCGGATGCTGGCCTGGGACAACCAGCGGAAGGAGAATTTTACCGGCAAGTACCGCCTGGGGGATCTGACCTGGGCGGGCAGCTATACCTGCCTGCCGGGGAGGGAGTATGTGGATGTGTTCTCTGCTCCGGTGTCTTATGAGGCGGCGGCCGGGGAGCCGGCCCTGGCGGAGGGGGAGACCCTGGAAAATGGGTGGGTCACGGGAGACCGGCTCCACCTGACGGTTTTCCATGACGGCGGGGCCGTGGAGGAGACCCGGGCCCTCTGGTACAGCGAGGAAATGGCGGGTTCTCCCGGCTTTGCCGGGGACCTGACGGCGGAACCAGGGCAGCCTTCCGCAAACCCATAAACCCATAAAAAGAGTACCGACTGTAAAAACAGCCGGTACTCTTTTTGACAAAAATTACGTCTAGTTTTCAAATTTCTCCAAAATTCCCGCGGCGGCCTCCAGCCAGCTGCCCTGAAAATCCTCGATCCGGCCCTGATCGGCAAGTTCCGCTAGCTTGGGGTCGATGGGCATCCGGGCCAGCAGCTTCAGCCCGTGCTTGTCAGCGGCGGCCTGGGTCTTGCCCTGGCCGAAGAGGGGGATCTCCCTGCCGCAGTCGGGGCAGAGCAGATAGCTCATGTTCTCCACCACGCCCACGATGGGGATGTCCATCATCTCCGCCATCTTCACGGCCTTCTCCACCACCATGCTCACCAGCTCCTGGGGAGAGGCCACAATGATAACCCCATCCAGGGGCAGGGACTGGAATACGCTGAGGGCCACGTCGCCGGTTCCCGGGGGCATGTCCACGAAGAGGTAGTCCACATCCCAGACCACGTCGGTCCAGAACTGCGTCACCACTCCGCCGATAACGGGGCCCCGCCACAGCACTGGGTCCGTCTCGTCATCCAGCAGCAGGTTCACGCTCATCAGTTCAATGCCGCTCCCGGTTCTGGCGGGCAGCATTCCCCGCTCGTCGGCCATGGCCCGCTGGTGCACGCCGAAGGCTTTGGGGATGGAGGGGCCGGTGACGTCCGCGTCCAGCACGCCCACCTGGTAGCCTCTGCGGCGCATGAGCACCGCCAGCTGGCTTGTGACCATGCTCTTGCCCACGCCGCCCTTGCCGGACACCACGCCGAACACCTTGCCCACCCGGGCCGCGGCGTTCTTCTCCTTCAGAAGGGACTGGGGGGCGGAGCGGTCGGAGCAGCTCTCGCCGCAGGTACTGCAATCATGGGTACATTCTGCCATCGTATAAATCTCCTTTGCGTAATTTCTATAAGCTTCGGTTTTATTTTTTCCGGTTTTCCCAATATTCACGCAGGGTTTTCAGCATTTCCCCGTGGCGGGGGGAGTGGAGGGCCGGGAAGGAGCGCATCAGCCGCCGCTCAAAGATGTCCTGCTTCTCATACAGGTCCCTGGCCCTCTGCTGGGCCTCGCTGCGGGCTTTTTCCAGCCGCTGGGAGAATTCATTCCCCAGTTCCGCCAGGGGCTCCAGACGGGCTCTGGCGGCCTGCTGGGCCTGGGCGGTGTGCTCTGCGAGGCTGCTCCGGGCCGCCTGGGCGGCAGCCTCCAGCCGCTGTCGCTGTGCCTCCATGGCC
>USMP01000179.1 GCA_900555795.1 uncultured Eubacteriales bacterium | reverse complement strand
CACCGCCGCGCCGCCGGCCAGGCCGGTGAGCCCAAGAACCTGGCAGATGGCGGCGGAGGAGATAGGCAGGGTCAGGGCGATGCCCACCAGGACGGAGACGGCGATGCCCATCCAGAAGGGCTGCAGCTTGGTGGCCTGGTCGATAACCAGGCCGAAGGCGCCGGCGGCGGTGCCGATGGGGGGCGCGATGAACTTGGCCAAGGCCACGCCGACCACAATTGTCACAGCGGGCGTGACCAAAATATCCACCTTTGTCTCCTTTGAGACGGCTTTGCCGAACTCCGCGGCGATGATGGCGATGATGAGGACGGCCAGGGGCCCTCCTGCGCCGCCCTCGGCGTTGGCCGCCCAGCCCACGGCGGCCAGGGAGAAGAGCACCATGGGGTCCGCCTTCAGGGCGTAGCCGATGGCCACGGCCATGGCCGGGCCGGAGACCGCCATGGCGTATTTGCCGATGTCCACCAGATAGGCTACCCCCAGCTGCTGGCCCAGCGTGCGGATGATGGTGCCGATGAGCAGGGAGCAGAAGAGACCCTGGGCCATGGCCCCCAGAGCGTCGATGCCGTATCGCCTGGCGGAGAACACAATATTCTTACGTCGCAGAAACGCCTGAAAATTTTTCATATGACAATCCCCATTTCTTGTTTGTGTATGTGTCTTGACACCTGTCTACCCTATTGTATCCATCCTGGTGGATTTGTCAAGGCTTTCCTGGGGGAGCGTAAGATTCCACTTCTCCAGAGAAGAGGGGTGGGAGAAAAATAGGGCAGGGGGCCGCTGGCGAAAATACTCCGGCGACCCTCTGCCTCAGCTTGTCAAAAAGCTTTCCAGAACTCGCGTCCGCAGACGTGAAAAGGGTGAAATAAGGTTTCCCGGCGGTCCCCTGCGCTTTCTGGATGGACGATTCAGGCCTCCAGCAGAAATCCCGCCTTTTGCAGTGCCTCCAGCACCCGCTGGTAGGCTGCCTCGCTGGGGCAGGCCAGGGTGTGGAGGTGAATGCCCTCCGTCAGCAGGGACAGCGGCTGCGCCTTGGCGGAGCGGGCGATGAACTGCTGCACATCATACCTGCTTCTCAGCTGCAGCGTGCCGATGAGCTGACCATAGACCGGATGGTCCACCACCACGTCCAGCACGATGCAGCCGTTGTCTACCATGATGAGCAACTCCGCCTCCATATCGCCGGCGCTGTGCCGGCAGGCCACCTGGTGAATGGCGCCGTCCTGCCGTCCCCGCGCCACGTAACCCCGGGAGGTGGCGGTAATATCGGCCCCGGCGGCCCGCAGCAGGGCCACATCCCCCACGATAATCTGGCGGCTGACGCCGAAACGGCGTGCCAGTGCCCCGGCGCTGACGGGACGCCCCGCCTGGGCCAGAGCTTCCTGGATCGCGGCGCGGCGCTCCTCTGCGGTCATGCAGCATCCACTCCCTTCCCGCGGGCCCGGCCCGCCGGTGTTTTGTTCATTGTAGCATCTCCCCGCTGCCTCCGCAACCATTCGAAAAGAAATCTTAATACTTTTCCAATCATTTATGACTTGTTCTTGCGGGAGGAAGCATATATAATGGAGCAAGAATAAAGCGGGAAACCGGAACGCGGAGGCAGGCATGGACCAGGAATTTCAGCGTATGACAGAGGACATTTTGAACCATCCTCTATTTCTTCAGATGCGGCAGCTGCCCCACCACGGGGGGGATAACTCCCTGTATATCCACTCGCTGGACACCGCCAAGTGCGCCTATTGGCTGGCCAGGCGGTTTCATCTCTCGGAGGAGCGGGTTCGGGCACTGACCCGGGCGGCGCTGCTCCACGATTTCTTTGGCTACGACTGGCAGAGCGACGAGCACCGTCGCTTTCTCCGGATGTACTCCGGCTGGCGGCGTGTCACCCATATGCACGCCTTTATTCACGGGGCCCTGGCGGCCCGGCGGGCCAATCGGATATTTGGCCTGGATGCGCGCCAGCGCGCCGCCATCACCAGCCACATGTTCCCCCTGGCCCCCATTCCCGCCAGCGGGGAGGCGTGGCTGCTGACACTGGCGGATAAGCTGGTGGCCTCCCGGGAGATGTCGGAGACGGTGGGCTGGCACATGCGCAGGTGGTATCGTGCGGTGTGCCCCGCGTTTCATACCCGTTTGATCTGAGAAGAGCCGTTCCCCGCCTTGCGGGGGCGGTTTTTTTGTGCCTGGGGGGGGCGGGGCGGGAACCATAGGCGGCAATTCCGGCTTTACTTTTCAGAGCGGGCAGTATATCATAAAAAACAGGAACAGCATGTGCGGCGGATGGAGCCGTCTGCTGGATAGGACCGGATAGGAGGGATTCTATGGCGTACAGCAAACTCGCAATTTTTCAGGATATTACCGACGCTGAGGTGGAGGCAATGATCGGCTGCTTCCGGATGCGCCGGGATCGGTTTTCCTCCGGTGAGCGGATCTGCCTGTACGACGGGGGCAGCCAGGAGGTGGGGGTTATGCTCCGGGGCACGGCGGAACTGGCCCGCTTTGATTATGCCGGCAACCGCACGATCCTGGAGCGGCTGGAGAGCGGAGGCGTCTTTGGAGAGACGCTGGCCTTTACCGCCGGCTGTGAGGACAGCGTGGAGGTGATCTGCGTCCGGGACTGTGAGGTGCTGTTTATGGATTACGCCCACATTACCCGGCGCTGCGAGAAGGCCTGTCTGCACCACAGCAAGCTGGTGCGCAACATGTTCCGGCTGGTATCGGGGCAGACCCAGCGGCTGAGCCGTCGGGTGGAGGTGCTCAGCCGCCGCAGTATCCGGGACAAGCTGCTGTGCTACTTCCAGCAGCTGCGCCTGGAGACCGGAGCCGACTCCTTCCTGCTGCCCTTCAATCTCAGCACGCTGGCAGACTACATCAGCACCGACCGCAGCGCTATGATGCGGGAGCTGCGCCACATGCGGGAGGAGGGCCTGGTGCAGCTGGAGGGCCGCCGGGTTACACTGCCTGCGTTTACAGCCCTTCGGTGACGCGGGGCGGACGGAAGGGCGAAATCTGTCTCTCAGTTGAAGAAAATATGAAAATTTCGTGAATCAGCGGAAAAAATTTGACGAGGAAGGGAACGTGTGTTAAAATATTGACGTATGTGCAGGAGCATACGTCACCGCTGATACAGCAGCCGAATCTAAGTGGAAAGAGGAAACACTATGTATCGGATCGTTAAAAAAAGAGTATTGAATCCCACTGTTACCCTGATGGAGGTGGAGGCGCCCATGGTGGCCCGGAAGGCGGAGCCTGGCCAGTTCATCATTCTGCGTGTGGATGAAAACGGCGAGCGTATCCCCCTGACGATTGCCGCCTATGACCGGGAGAAGGGCACCATCACGATTATCTTCCAGATTGTGGGCGCCACCACGGAGAAGCTGAACCACAAGGAGGAGGGGGAGTACCTTCACGATTTTGTGGGTCCCCTGGGCCGTGCCACAGAGACTGAGGGGCTTAAGCGCGTGGCCGTCATCGGCGGCGGCGTGGGCACGGCCATTGCCTATCCCGTGGCTAAGAAGCTCCACGACGAGGGATGCCATGTGGATCTCATTGTAGGGTTCCGGAACAAGGATCTGGTAATTCTGGAGGACGAGTTCAGGGCCGCCTCCACCAACCTTATTATCGGCACCGACGACGGGTCCTATGGTAAGAAGGCCCTGGTTACGGAACTGCTGAAGGAGCAGATCGACGCCGGCGTCCAGTACGACAGGGTCATCGCCATCGGACCGGTGATTATGATGAAATTTGTGTGTCTGCTCACCAAGGAGTACAATATTCCCACCGTGGTCAGCATGAACCCGGTCATGATCGACGGAACCGGCATGTGCGGCGGCTGCCGGCTGACCGTGGGCGGGGAAACCAAGTTCGCCTGTGTGGATGGTCCGGACTTTGACGGCCATCTGGTGGACTTTGACGAGGCCATGGCCCGTGGCGCCATGTACCGCGATTTTGAGCAGCACGCCCGTGAGGAGGCTTGCCGCCTGTTCCAGAAGGAGGCCGAGTCCAATGCCTGATATGAGCCCGAAAAAAACGCCAATGCCTTCTCAGGCGCCGGATGTGCGCAACAAAAATTTCAGTGAAGTGGCCCTGGGCTATACCCGTGAGATGGCCGTGGGTGAAGCCAAACGCTGCCTGA
>USMP01000178.1 GCA_900555795.1 uncultured Eubacteriales bacterium | reverse complement strand
GCATAGCGCGCGGGATTTCAAATAAAAGCATTTTATTTGAAATCAGTATTACTGTATCGCCCCCCAAACAGCTGTAAGGCCGCCCCGTATCGCGGGGCGGCCTTACAGTTTTCACTTCTTGTCGTCGCTGCTGACGGTGTACAGGGAGTAGAAGTACCCCTTCCTCTCCATCAGTTCCCGGAAGCTTCCCCGCTCGGAGACAGCCCCCGCCCGGAGCACCAGGATCTCGTCGTACTGCTCCAGCAGGCTCTCCTCCAGCCGATGCGTCACCACCAGACGGGTAAGGCCCTCCAGATGGAGGATAGCGTCCGTCACCGCAAAGGCCGTCTGATTATCCAGCGCGGCAGTGGCCTCATCCAGCATGAGCACCGGCGTACCCCGCAGCAGGCACCGGGCGATGGACACCCGCTGCCGCTCTCCGCCGGAGAGGCCTACGCCGTTCTCACCGCAGCGGTACTCCTCTCCCCGTTCTTTTATAAGCGTTGTAAGGCCAGATTGCTTTATGGCATTTTCCACCTGTTGATCGGGAAAATCCCGGAACATGGTAATATTGCGGCGGATGGTATCATCAAAAAGAAACACATTCTGGCCAATGAGGCTCATGAGGTCGTAGAGGCTGTCGGTGCTCACATCCCGCAATTCCCGGCCATCGATGGTAATGGAGCCGTCGTAGTCGGCGTAGGCGCCCATAAGCAGGTTCAAAAGGGTGCTCTTTCCGGAGCCGGAGGCCCCCACCAGGGCGTACTTCCGCCCCGCCTCCAGCCGGAGGGATACATCCCGCAGCACCGGCTTTTCCGGCTCATAGCCAAAAGTCAGGTGCTTCAATTCGATGGCGTCATGGAGCACAGGAGCAATGGCCTCACCCTGCCGTCCGGCGTTCTCCTCCGTCACCTCCGCCAGCTTCTCCACCAGCGCCCTGGCCGCCCGGCGGCTGGCCCAGTACTGCGGCACCGTCAAAATAGGCTGGAGAATAAAATTGCAGAGATTCACAATGATCAGCACCGTTCCGGCGGTGATGTGGCCGGTAATGGCCAGATAGGCCCCGATGAGAAAGATGCCGAACTGCACCATGCTGCCTAGAGAACTGCTGACAACGCCCAGGAGCCCCTCCCACCACCGGCGGCGGCGCTTGACCCCCTCCGTAGCGGCATTCACCGCCTGGAAAAGCGTGTTGGCCTCTCCCTCCGCCTTGAAGCTCTTGATAACGGAAAATCCTCCCAAAAGATCCTTCAGCTGGGAGACGAACCGCTCGTTCTGATCGCTGACCGCCGTTTCCCGCCTGGCCAGTTCCCCGCCCATGAGGACAGAGGCCGCCACCGGCAGAAGGCTCAGGGCAATGGTGGCCAGGGCCAGGGTCCAGCTGTACCAGAACATCATGACCAGAGAGCCCAGGAAGGTCAGGCAGTGGTAGATCAGGAGGAAGCTGCGGTTTAAGTAGTTTTCCTCGATGGAGCCCACGTCGTTGGTCAGTACGGAGAGATAGCGTCCGGTGTTCTCCTGGGCGAAGGCGCTGATACTCTTCTCTGACAGCCGCCGGAACGCCAGATCCTTGTACTGGGCCAGGGCCCGGTGGATGTAGCGGCCCTTAACCCAGTGGTAGAACGTACCCACGGCGGCGGACACCGGAATGAAGAGCAGTGTGAAGCCCACCATCCAGCCCAGACGGCCGAGGTCCGCCGCGGCGATCAGGTTCAGCGTCTCCCCCAGCATCCAGGAGCCAATGAGGTTGGCAGGCGCGATGAGGATGGTAAAGAGCAGGGTCAGCGCGAAAAGCAGCCGGTTTCCCCGGTAAAAGGCCTGGAAATACTGCCGGGCAGCGGAATTGTTCTTTTTCATATCAGTTCTCCTTTGCCGGCTGTTTCTCTCCGGCATCTCTCCGCAAAAGGGGCATTCTCCGCTCCCGCCAGGTCAAATGGTAGCTGTCGTTGTGCTCCGACACCCAGCGGGCCAGATAGAGGAAGGGCACAAGAGCGCCATAACTGTGGAGCATGTAGGCGCTGACCACGCCGCTCTCCAGTTCCAACTCCTGCTTGCTCAGCAGATTGGCCGCCTCCATAGCCTCCAGCAGTTCCGAAGCCTCCTCCCCTGTTATCTCCAGGGAGCGGGCCACCGCCCCCGCCGTGTAAAACCGCTCCTTCTCCTCATACATGCCATACAGCAGTTCCAACCCATGGGGACGGGCCAGCGCCGCGAAAAGGCGGCGGTACACCTCGCTGTCAGAAAAAAAGGCCCGGTAGCCAGCCGGCGGCTCCGGATAGATGGACATGAAGGACATGTCCTCCGCCCCCACCCCCAGCATCATCCCCTGGTCCATATCCACATAGGTTCGCAGCAGGGCCCGGTCATTATCAGAGATACTCTCCATTTCGCAGTGCTTCAGATAGCCGATATTCGGCAGATTTACCCGCCGGTCCCCCACATTTTTGGACAGTTCCCACAGCAGCCGGCACAGCCGGTCCATCCGCTGGCCGTCCGGCAGGGACAGCAGCCACTGCAGAACCACCGTCTGAATATCCACCGGCGCGCCTCCCTCCCGGCCAAAGAGGGTGTCGACCGTAATATGGAGCCGGTCCGCGATGGCGGGCAGCAGCGTCACATCCGGCGCACCGCCGCACTCCCACCGGCTCACCGCCTGGGTGCTGACCCCCACCGCCCGGCCCAGTTCCTCCTGGGTCATTCCCAGCGCCTTGCGGTACCGGGTAATCTGGCCGCCGATCAGATTATCGCTCATGGATTTCCCCTCCAATTCAATCGTTGATTGTAGTATACATCAAATTTTAATTGATTTCAATGGAGGAAATTTTGCTAAAAATCAATTGTCCATTGTATTTTAGCAAAAAAACAGCCCCGCCCGGAGGACCGGACAGGGCGAGGCGGGACACTTACAGATCCCGGTTATAGATCCGGGCCACATGCTGCCGTCCCCGGTAGATAAAGACGTACACCAGGACCACCCCCAGCAGGTTGACCCCCAGGATGACGCTGCGCTCCGGGAACACCTCCGCCAGGGCCCCCGCCGTCAGGTTCCCCAGGATACTCCCCAGGGATACCATCATCTGGAATGTGCCGTTGAACCGGGCACGCTTGGTATCAGGGACATAGCTCTGGGTGGCGGCAGTGCGGATGGTGTAGGAGGTGACGCCCAGGATGCCCTGCAGGAAGAAGGCGGCCATCATCAGCGGAACCGGCAAAAACAGCACGCAGCCAGCCAGCACCGAGGTGGTCACATAGACAGTAATGGCGATGGCGAATTTTTTCTCTTTGGGAAAAGCCACCCGGTACTGGATGAGGCCCCCCACAAATCGGCCCACCACATTCCAGTTGGACACCACCGCGTACAGCGTCACCGCCGCCATGGGCACGGCGGCAAAGAGTTCCGCGTTGTTGCGGAAGAAGGGCAGCTGGAGACTGTCCACCCCGTAGGTGAAGTTGGCGCACATGAAGTACAGGGAGATCGCCAGCAGCCCCTTTTCACCCCGGATATAGGCCAGGCCCTCCCTCAGATCCCGGCGGAACCGGCGCATAGGCCCCAGGCCGTCGGCAGGCGGGGCCTGGTCCATGTGGGTCTCCCGGTGGCGGATGGTGCACTCAAAGCAGGCGGCCAAAAAAAAGCATACCGCGTTGGCGGCAAAGATGGGGGTGGCGCTGCCCGCCAGGTCGTAGATGGCCGCCGCCACAGGGGTCGTCATGGCGGCCAGGGGCCAGAGCATGCTGCTGACGGAGTATGCCCGGCGGTAGTTCCCCTCCGTGATGAGGTTGGGGTAAAAGCTGTCGTAGGCCACGATGTACACGCCGTTGATGGCCCCGATGAGGATACATGCCAGCAGCATGGCCGGGTAGTTGAACCACCCGGTCCGCAGCAGCAGGAACAGGACGAAAAAGATGACCGCCGAGGCGAAGTCCAGGGTATAGATCACCCGCTTGCGGCTCACACGGTCCAGGCAGGGCCCCGCCAGAATGGGGCACACCAGCATGGGCAGCTGGTAGCAGACATTGAACAGAACATACAGAAAGGTGGACGAGGTGTAGTCCAGCACCACCAGGCTGACGGCAAAGCCGGACAGAGTCCCGCCCACCATGGACACGACGCTGCCGATGGTGATGACTGTGAAGTCGTAGGTCCACAGCCTGTTCTTCGGT
>USMP01000177.1 GCA_900555795.1 uncultured Eubacteriales bacterium | reverse complement strand
GAAAGACATGATTGCGCGCCCCACCGTCTTGGGACGGGACAGACAAAACGGCAAAAAGATATCCTGCCTGCGTTTCAGCGGGGCAGGATATCTTTTTTATGGGGACTCCGCGCGCAGCGAGGGGGGCGGCTTATTTGACTTTCAGGCCCTTTTCCTTCAGCCGCCGGTACACAAACTCACGGAACAGTGTATACAGAACCGACACCAGGGGGATAAACAGCAGCATTCCCGCCACCCCCATAAGGCTGCCGCCCACGGATACGGCGGCCAGCACCCAGATGGAGGGCAGTCCCACGGAGGAACCCACCACATGGGGGTAGATAAGGTTGCCCTCCAGCTGCTGGAGCACCAGGAACATAATGACGAAGATCAGCGCCTGAAGGGGAGAGACCATCAGCAGCAAAAACGCGCCCACGCCGCAGCCGATAAAGGCTCCCACAATGGGAATCAGAGCCGTGACGGCGATGAGGCAGCCCACCAGAAGGGCATAGGGCATGCGCATGATGGACATGGCCAGAAAAAACAGGCAGCCCAGAATCACCGCCTCTACACACTGGCCGGTGATAAAGCTGGAGAATACCCGGTGGCTCAGGGAGCAGATGGCGACCATCCGGTCCGCTCTCCGCTCCGGCAGCAGGGCATAGAGGGCCTTGCGGCACTGAAGACCCAGCTTTTCCTTCTGCAGCAGCAGATATACGGCGAATACCAGAGCAATAAAGACGGTGCTGACAGCGCTGAACACACTCTTGGTGGCGGAGATGGTGGAGGTAAGCACATTCCCGGCCCCGCTGGTGACAAAGGACCAGACGTTGGAAAGGAGGGACTCCCAGTTTACTGTCAAATTCTCCAGCCGCTGGGTGATCTCCGGGTAGGTGGCAAACTGCTTTTCCGTCCAGTCGATTAGGCGCATGGCGGCGTCATAGATGGTGGCGCCCAGGCCGGATACGCTCTCCACCAGCTGGGGGGCGATGACCAGCACCAATACCAGCATCACGATGACGACGAGAATACAGGTAAGCAGCAGGCTAAGCGCCCGGGCCAGGGCAGGCGGAATCCGCCGCCTCTTCCCGCGCCCGGCTCCCTTGGCGGGGGTAAAGAGCCGCCGCTCCAAAAACCGCATGGGGACGTTCAGCACGAAGGCCAGCGCCCCGCCCACCAGAAAGGGGGACAGGACCCCCCATATAAAGCCCAGGCCAGCGGCCACCTTGTCCAGATGCTGCAGGCCGGTGAGCAGCAGCACGGTGAAGGTGATGAGCAGCAGAAGTTTTTTCATGGTTCCCCGTGATAGTTCCATAGGCCGCCTCCTTGCTGGATGATATGTTCCTATCCTACCTCTGTCCTGCCGCCTGCGTCAAGGGCGTATATGTGAATTTTTCGCAAAAAAAGGGGAGGTAAGGTTGCCAAAATGGCTCTTTATTTCCCGGTTCCCCTGTGCTATAATAGCCGCAGAGTGGCCATGATACGCGCCTGTCGCCTCTCCGAGGCGACGCGCCGGAAGGACAGCCAGCAGGCGGAGCGACCGCATGGCGTAGAATCACATGCACAAGCCGCGCCCTGACACGGCGAAACGATAAGCGAAGGCCGCCCGGGCGGCCGCCACGGAGGCAACTATGAGTAAAAATTTTCATCGGGACTATGCCGACAGTGTGGGCCATTTCTGCCAGAGCATCCCGCAGGATCTGGGGATCACGGCGGCGGAGGTTGACACCTATTTCCGGGCCTGTGCCCTCTGCCTATGGGGCGCCAGCGGCGGCCGGGGCGGGGATGTGGTCGGTATCAGCCAGATCTATACGGACCGCCAGGTGAAGTTTACCCCGGAGCAGTTTGAGAAGGCCATCGGCTACTATCGGGCCAACCCCAACTACACGGTGGGGGTGCCGGAATTTTTTCATAAGCTGGTGAAGTGGGATGTCCAGAACGGCACCAGCCGCCGCATCACCCTGCTTTACGACCAGCTGGTCCAGCTGTGTGACGGGGAGGGAGTGCTGCCCATCCCGCTGACGCCCGGGCCGGAGGACTATCTGGGCCGGGCACCCGACCTCTCCCGGGGGCGGGACTCCGCCCGGGAACTGAACGAGATTATGGATGAGTTCAGCCGGGTTATCTCCCGGGACAGGACCAGGAACATCTATCAGGACTTTTTCGGCGGCTCGCAGCCCCCCGCCCGCAGCCCGCTGGACCCCCTGCCGGTGGGGGTAGGCCCGGAGGAGGAGCGCGGGCAGCCGGCCTCATCCGCCCCGGCCGGGGAGCCGGAGCCGCCGGAGCCGGAGGCCCCCAAGCCCACGCTGGAGGAGGCTATGGCGGAACTGGACGAACTGGTGGGCCTGGATGTGGTGAAAAAGGATGTGGACAGCCTGGTCAACCTGGTGAAGGTTCGTACGCTGCGGAAGGAACGGGGAATGAAGTGCCCGGACATGTCCTTCCACCTGGTGTTTTCCGGCAATCCCGGCACCGGCAAAACCACCGTGGCCCGGATCGTGGGGAAAATATACGCGGCGCTGGGCATCCTCTCCAAGGGCCACCTGGTGGAGGTGGACCGCAGCGGCCTGGTGGCGGGTTACGTGGGCCAGACGGCCATCAAAACACAGGACGTGATTGGGAAGGCCCTGGGGGGCGTGCTGTTTATTGACGAGGCGTATACGCTGGCTCCGGCCGGCGCGGACAAGGACTTTGGCCAGGAGGCCATCGATACCATCCTGAAAGCCATGGAGGATCACCGGGATGACTTCGTGGTCATTGTGGCTGGATATGCCAGCCTCATGCCCCGCTTCATCGACTCCAACCCGGGCCTGAAGTCCCGGTTCAATAAGTACCTCTTCTTTGAGGACTATAACGGCCAGCAGCTGCTGGAGATTTTCCTGGGCCGGGTGAAGCGCAACGATTACCGCCTGACGGAGGACGCCCAGGGAGCGGTAAAGGAGCACCTGGAGGAACTGTACGAGGACCGGGGCGACAATTTTGGCAACGCCCGGGACGTGCGCAATCTCTTTGAAAAGATTGTGGCGAACCAGGCCAACCGGGTGGCTGGCCTGCAGGAGCCCACCGATGAGGACATCCTGACCATCACCGCCGACGATCTGACGGGCCTGATGGATCTGCCCCTGGACGGGGCCGGCGGGGGGCCGGAGGAGGAAGCGGAGTAAGTGCGGACAGCTTTTCTGCTTTGGGGGCAGGGTATAGTGCTGAGCCGATCTCCGGCAAAAGAATCTGAAAACATAGGGGGGAGCGCCCCCTGTCCGGCTGCAAGGCCCTGACGAACTCCGCGAAGTTTAAAACTACCATCGGTTTCTCTGAAAAAGGAGCGGCCCGTGCATTAGGCACGGGCCGCTCCTTTTTCAGAGGGCAGGCAGGCTATTGGATCAGAAGTTCGTCAATCATTTCCAGCATGCCATGTACCACAATGCCGTTGTTGCAGCCGGCGGGGACAAGGCCGAAGGACTGGAATACCTTGTGAGTGACATAGTGGTCGTCCAGAATATACCCCACAGAGGGATCACCGATGTGGGTGGTGATGACCGTGTTCTTATAGGGCGTTCTTATAGGGCGACGCCTGCTTGCACAGCATGGCGATCTCATTGTACAGTTCGCAGGCAACACCGTAGTACAGCACGTCGCCCAGGAGTATAAGCTGGGCTTTCATGGGAGCCTTCTCATCAGAGGGGAGCATGGAGGCCAAATGCTGAGCCAGTCGGACCTGTATCAGGCGATTCACCATGAACTGGTGGCCAGCGCCCTGGCGACAAAAATTGCCCACGAAATCAATCCGGAGTGTCAGGTGGGCTGCATGATTTTAGCGGTTCCCATATATCCCCTGTCCCCGGACCCCAGAGATGTGATCCAGGCCATGGAGGACCGGCACAAAAATGATATTTTCACGGAGGTGCACGTCTTTGGCCGGTACCCCGGCTTTGCCAGGCGGCGGTTCCGGGACCGGGGGCTCCAAATCCGGATCACGCCGGAGGATGAGGAACTTCTGAAAAACACGGTGGACTTTGTCTCGTTCAGCTACTATATGAGCGTGTGCGCCACGGCGGACCCGGCGAAAAACGTGGGGGGCCGGGGAAATCTGCTGGGCGGCGTGCCCAATCCCACGCTGAAGGCCAGCGAATGGGGCTGGCAGATCGACCCCAGGGGCCTGCGCTGGATTCTGAACGATTTTTGG
>USMP01000176.1 GCA_900555795.1 uncultured Eubacteriales bacterium | reverse complement strand
GATTCAGCGGCGATTTCGCCAGTTCCGGCGCTCTGAGGGACAGGGCCTGCCTCTGTCTGTCACCACGGGTCTGTCTGTGAGCCTGCCGGGGGACACCTACCAAACCCTGTTTGACCGGGCGGATCAGCAGCTGCTGGCCCGCAAGGAGGCGGGCCGGGCCAGCGGCGCCGGGCGCAAGAGCCTGGTGCGGGACGTACAGCAGATCCGGGAGGAATTGGTGGAGCAGGCTCTGACCCCGGGGGCCTACTGCCAGGACTACGCCACCTTTAAGAGCATTTACCGCTTCATTGAGCGCGGCATGCAGCGCAGCGACCAGCAGGCCTGCGTGATCCTGATTACCCTCATGGACGGCGAGGGGGAGTTCCCGCCGCTCCAAAACCGGGAGCAGCAGATGGAGCTGCTGGGCACCATGCTCCAGCGGTCCCTGCGGGCAGGCGATGTGTTCACCCGCTACAGCAGCTGCCAGTATCTGGTACTGGTGGTGAACGTGACAACGGAACTGGCGGACCAGATCGCCCACCGGGTGTGCGCGCTGTTTGACGCCCAGACCCGGCAGGGCGGGCTGCTGCTGCACTACTGCTATCCCTTGCGTCCGGCGGGAAAGCCCTGACCGGACCATCTCTCCGGGCCCGCCGCCCGGCTGATTCAAAACGCACCGCGCCCCGGGATGTCCGTTCCCGGGGGCGCGGTGCGTCTTATTCGTTTTCTGCCCCTGTCTGCCGCTCTCACCCGTCGATGGTGGAGATCCGGCTGGTGATGGCCTCCAGCACATCCAGCAGCGCCCGGACCGTATCCAGAGAGGTAAAGGAGGTGATGTTATTCTCAATGGCCAGGCGGCGCATCTCGCAGCCCGCGTTTACATGGGCGGAGGAACTGGGGTCCCGGGTGTTGATGAGGTAGGCCACCCGGCCGCCCCGCATGGCCTCGGTAATATCCGCTGGGTCCTCGGTGTAGTCCCGCTTCACCCGGGTGCGAATCCCGTGCTGGCGCAGGTAGCGGGCGGTACCGGTGGTGGCCTCGATGTTGAAGCCCATCTGGTAGAACCGCCGCACCAGGGGTAGCGCCTCCTCCTGGTCGTCCCGGCAGACGGAGAGCAGCACCGTGCCGTGGTCCTGGAGCGTCATCCCCGCGGCCTGCATGGCCTTGTAGAGGGCGTAGGGCAGCCGGTCGTCATAGCCGATGGCCTCACCGGTGGACTTCATCTCCGGGGAGAGGTAGGCGTCCAGGCCGCTGAGTTTGCTGAAGGAAAACACAGGCACCTTACAGTACCAGCGCTTCTTCTCAGGGGGATACAGCTGGGTGATGCCCTGCTCCCGGAGGCTCTCCCCCAGAATGACCTTGGTGGCAATGTCCGCCAGGGACCAGCCGGTGGCCTTGGACAGGAAGGGCACCGTCCGGGAGGAGCGGGGGTTCACCTCAATGATGTAGACCTTTTCCTGCCGGTCCACGATGAACTGAATGTTGTAAAGACCCACGATGCCAATGCCGAGGCCCAGCTTTCTGGTATAGTCCAGGATGGTATCCTTCACCACCTGGGGGATGGAGAAGGTGGGATACACGCTGACGGAGTCGCCGGAGTGGACGCCGGTGCGCTCCACCAGTTCCATGATGCCGGGGACAAATACATCCTCCCCGTCGCAGATGGCGTCCACCTCCACCTCCTTGCCGATGATGTACCTGTCCACCAGCACAGGCTTGTCGGCATCCACCTCCACAGCGGTCTTCAGGTAGTGGCGGAGCATCTCCTCATTGGCCACAATCTCCATGGCCCGGCCCCCCAGCACAAAGCTGGGGCGGACCAGCACCGGGTATCCGATCTCCCGGGCGGCCCGGACGCCCTCCTCCACGCTGGTGACGGCCTCCCCCCGGGGCTGCGGGATATCCAGGTCGCAGAGGACCTGCTCAAAGGCCTTCCGGTCCTCCGCCCGCTCGATGGCGGCGCAGTCGGTGCCCACGATCCGCACCCCGTGGTCCATCAGGGGCTGGGCCAGGTTGATAGCGGTCTGGCCCCCCAGGGAGGCGATGACCCCCTCGGGCTTCTCCAGTTCGATGATGTTCATCACATCCTCCACCGTCAGCGGCTCAAAGTACAGCTTATCGCTGCAGGTGTAGTCGGTGGAGACGGTCTCGGGGTTGTTGTTGATGATGATGGCGTCGTAGCCCGAGGCCTTGATGGTCTGGACGGCGTGGACGGTGGAGTAGTCGAATTCCACACCCTGTCCGATGCGGATGGGGCCGGAGCCCAGCACAATCATCTTCTTATGGGGGGAGACGATGGACTCGTTCTCCTCCTCATAGGTGGAGTAGAAGTAGGGAATGTAGCTGGAAAACTCACTGGCGCAGGTGTCGATCATCTTGTACACGGGGAAGAGGCCCATGGCCTTGCGCCGGTCGAACACCTCCCGCTCCGTACACTTCCAGAGCCAGGCGATGGCCTTGTCGGAGAAGCCCTTCCGCTTGGCCTTCCGCAGAATCATATCGTCCCAGGGCCGGGCCTTGATCTCCTCCTCATAGCGGACAATGTTGGAAATCTTGTCCAGAAACAGCATGTCAATCTGGGTGGCGGCCCAGATCTGGCCCAAGTCGGTGCCCCGGCTCATCAGTTCCGCAACAGCAAAAATCCGGTCGTCGGTGCCAATCCTGATGTAGTCCAGCAGGCCCTTGTCGGTGAAGCTGTCGAACTTGCTCATGTAGATGTGGCCCACGCCAATCTCCAGGGAGCGCACTGCCTTCAGGATACTCTCCTGCAGGGTGCGTCCCACCGCCATGACCTCGCCGGTGGCCTTCATCTGGGTGGAGAGGACATTGCTGGCACTGACAAACTTGTCGAAGGGGAACCGGGGCATCTTTGTCACCACGTAATCCAGGGTGGGTTCAAAGCTGGCGGGGGTGTTGGCGATCCGGATCTCGTCCAGATGCAGCCCCACGGAGATTTTGGCGGACACCCGGGCGATGGGATAGCCGCTGGCCTTGCTGGCCAGGGCGGAGGACCGGGACACCCGGGGGTTGACCTCAATGACATAGTACTGGAAGCTCTGGGGGTCCAGGGCGAACTGGACGTTGCAGCCCCCCTCGATTTCCAGGGCCCGGATGAGGCGCAGGGCGCTGTCCCGCAGCAGGTGGTACTCCTTGTTGGTGAGGGTCTGGCTGGGGGCCACCACAATGGAGTCGCCGGTGTGGATGCCCACGGGGTCAATATTCTCCATGTTGCAGATGGTAATGGCGGTATCGTTGGCGTCCCGCATCACCTCGTACTCGATCTCCTTATATCCCCTGATGCTCTTCTCAAGCAGCACCTGTCGGACCGGGGACAGGGCCAGGGCGTTTTTCATCATCAGCTTCAATTCTTTTTCATTGTCCGCGAAGCCGCCGCCGGTCCCCCCCAGGGTAAAGGCGGGACGCAGGATCACCGGATAGCCGATCTCCTCCGCCGCCTGAACCGCCTCGTCGATGGTGTGGGTGATCCGGGAGGGCACCACCGGCTCCCCCAGCTGTAAGCACAGTTCCTTAAACAGTTCCCGGTCCTCGGCCTTCCGGATGCTCTCATAGCGGGTTCCCAGCAACTCCACGCCGCACTCGTCCAGCACCCCCTGGCGCTTCAGCTCCATGGCCAGGTTCAGCCCCGTCTGGCCGCCGATGCCGGGGACGATGGCGTCAGGCCGCTCAAAGCGGAGGATCTTGGCCAGATACTCCGCGGTCAGCGGCTCCATGTACACCTTGTCCGCCACGCTGGTGTCGGTCATGATGGTCGCGGGGTTGGAGTTGGCCAGCACGACCTCATAGCCCTCCTCGCGCAGCGCGAGGCAGGCCTGGGTGCCGGCGTAGTCGAATTCGGCGGCCTGACCTATGACGATGGGGCCGGAGCCTATGACGAGTATCTTGTGTATGTCGGTTCTCTTGGGCATCTGGCTCACTCTCCCTTCCCGAGCATGGCGACGAAGCGGTCGAACAGATATGCGCTGTCCTGCGGGCCGGGCTTGCTCTCCGGGTGGTACTGCACGGAGAAGATGGTCCCGTCCGTGCTGCGCATGCCCTCGACCGTGTTGTCCAGCAGGTTTATGTGCGTGACCTCGAGGCCGGTGCCCTCGAGGGAGGCCGCGTCGACGGCGTAGCTGTGGTTCTGGCTGGTCATCTCTATGTGTCCGGTGGCCAGCTCGCGCACGGGGTGGTTGCCGCCGCGGTGGCCGAACTTGAGCTTGTAGGTC
>USMP01000175.1 GCA_900555795.1 uncultured Eubacteriales bacterium | reverse complement strand
CCCCCCGGGCCTCGGCGGCGCTGAGGATGTCCTCCACCGAGGCGTAGGCCTGGGCAGCGGCCACGGCAATGACCCCCTGATGGCTGTGGGTCGCGCTCATGGCGTCCAGCTTCCGCCGGTCCGCCTCCACCACCACGATTCCGGCCTTTCGGGCCAGAGCGGCGATCCGGCCCAGGGTGTGATCCGTGTCCCCCTTGGCCAGGTAAATTTTATCAATGGGCATGCCGGCGCGCAGGGCCTCCGTCACGGCGTTGCGGCCCTCCACCACACCTTCCGCCCCGTTCTGGGGCTGCTCCTCAAATTCCCTCATGGCTGTCTCCTTTTTGCGCATATTCAGCCGCGCGCGAAAAGCGCGTGTTGTTTTCTTTGAATCGACAAACACTAGTTTATGATACACCAGCATCAGTATAGCATAACAGCATCCGCCTTAGAAAGGGGTATTTACAGAAATTTCACAGAAAATCCACCGTCACGCCTTGTGGCAGGCGGGTTTTTGTGCTAGGATGCATGGTAGATAATCAGCGGGAAAGGCCCATCCTTCCCTGGGATAAAGGAGAGCACAATGAGCGATAAGCAAAATAACAACCGAAACGACCCGAATAAAAATAAAAAGAATTTTAATGGTATGATGGTCCTGCTGACCTGGGCGGTGGTGCTGACCGTGGCGGTCAACTACCTCTCCGCCTACAGCCGGCAGGCGGAATCCGCCGCCAGCACCCACGAGATCCAGTACAGCGAATTCATCGACCTGGTGAAGGAGGACAAGGTGAAAGCGGTGGTGTTCACCGAGGGTATGCTGGAGATCACCACTGTGGAGGGCTTTGTCTATGTGGACGAGGAGGGCAACCAGTACGACCAGGACTTCACCCTCTTTACCATGCAGATGGGCAGCTACTCCGAGGGGCTGCTGGATTTCCTCACTGAACACGGTGTAGAGTATACCAACCCCTACGTACCCCAGATGTCCCCCATTCTGGAGTTTATGCTCAGCTATATTCTGCCCACCGTCCTCCTGGTCGGCATTTTCATGCTCTTCATGAATCTGATGGCGAAGCGGGGCGGCGGCATTGGCGGCATTGGCAACGTGGGCAAGAGCAACGCCAAGGTCTATATGGAAAAGACCACCGGCGTTACCTTCGCCGACGTGGCAGGCCAGGACGAGGCCAAGGAGTCCCTGGAGGAGATCATTGATTTCCTCCACAATCCCGGCAAATACACCGCCATCGGCGCCAAGCTACCCCGGGGCGCCCTGCTGGTGGGCTCCCCCGGCACCGGCAAGACCCTGCTGGCCAAGGCCGTGGCCGGTGAGGCCGGCGTCCCCTTCTTCTCCATCTCCGGCTCCGGCTTTGTGGAGATGTTTGTGGGCGTGGGCGCCAGCCGGGTCCGGGATCTCTTTCAGGAGGCCGCCAAGGTGGCCCCCTGCATCATCTTCATTGACGAGATCGACGCCATCGGCAAGACCCGGGACACCCGCTTCGGCGGCAACGACGAGCGGGAGCAGACCCTGAACCAGCTTCTGGCGGAGATGGATGGCTTTGATCCCTCCAAGGGCATCATTGTCCTGGCCGCCACCAACCGGCCGGAGGTGCTGGACAAGGCCCTGCTGCGGCCCGGCCGCTTTGACCGCCGCATCACGGTGGACCGGCCCAACCTGGCCGGCCGCATCGCCACGCTCCAGGTCCACACCCGGAAGATCCGCCTGGCGGAGGATGTGAATCTGGAGAAGATCGCCCAGGCCACCGCCGGCTGCGTGGGGGCGGATCTGGCCAACATGGTCAACGAGGCCGCTCTGCGGGCCGTCCGCCAGGGCCGCCACGCAGTGAATCAGGACGATCTTCTGGTCTCCTTCGAGGTGGTCATTGCCGGCACGGAGAAAAAGGGCACCGTTATCACCGAGCAGGAGAAAAAGATCATCGCCTACCACGAGGTGGGCCACGCCCTTACCGCCGCCCGGCAGAAAAACGCCCAGCCTGTCACCAAAATTACCATTGTGCCCCACACCGAGGGCGCTTTGGGCTACACCCTGCACCTGCCGGAGGAGGAGAAGTTCCTGATGAGCCGGGACGACATCCTCACGGAGATCCGCACCCTGCTGGCCGGGCGCTGCGCCGAGGAACTGGTATTCGACACCCAGACCTCCGGCGCCGCCAACGACATTGAGCGGGCCACGGAGTTGGCCCGGAATCTGGTGGCCCGGTTCGGCATGAGCGACAAGTTCGGCATGATGGCTCTGGGCACCATTCAGAACCAGTATCTGGAGGGCTCCTACAGCATGAACTGCGCCCAGGAGACCTTTGCCGCCGCCGACCGGGAGATTGCCGCCATTCTGCAGCGCTGCCACGACGAGGCGCTGGAACTGCTGCGGAGCAACCGGGACATGCTGGACGCCATCGCGTCGTACCTGTTTAAGCGGGAGACTATCACCGGCGCCCAGATGATGGCCATTCTGGAGGGCCGGGACCCGGACCGGGAGGAGTACTACGGCGTGACCCCCGCCAAGGACAGCGCCATCGAGCCGCCGGCCCGGCACATCAGCATGACCAGCGAGCCCATCCAGATGCCCGCCGCCCCCGCCGGGGACGCCCCGGCGGAGGATTCCCCCTCCGGAGACCGGGAGGACGGACAGGCATAAAGCGCCGCTTAAAAAGCCTCGCAGAGTTCGCGTCCGCAGATGCGAAAAGGGTGAAATCCGTTTTTCCCGGCGGCCTAAAGCGGGCGTCCTCGCGGCGCAGCCGCTGCGGCCTGCGCTGTAAACAGGCCGCAGGCCTGTTTGCTACGCCGCGGCGTCGGAGAAAAACACTTTTCGCGAAGCGCGCGTCGAATTGACCGCCAGCGGCGATCAGCCGAGGTGCAGAGCGCAGCGCAGCCTTCGTAAAAAAGAGACAATGCCTCTTTTTAACAAACTGAGCCGCCGCGAAGCATTCGGCTTCGCGGCGGCTTTTTCTTCTGTACAGCTGCGGCGGGTGTCCCCGTCTCCCGGCTATCCTATCCCGGCAGCGGCGGCCTGCTCCTCCGCCTCCTCCCGGCGCTGGTGGGCGTTGGCCAGCATCAGCTTCAGCCGGTTCTCCTGGTTCACCCGGGTGGCCCCGGCGTCGTAGTCGATGGCCACAATGTTGATATGCGGATCTTTGGCCTTAATGGGCTTCATCATTCCCTTGCCGCAGATATGGTTGGGCAGGCAGCCAAAGGGCTGAGTACAGACAATATTCCGCACCCCTCTGTCCGCCAGTTCCAGCATTTCCGCAGTCAGCAGCCACCCCTCCCCCATCTTCACCCCCATACCGATGGTCCCCTGGACCAAATCAATGGTGTGGGTGAAAAGGGTGGGCGGCGTGAAGCGGCCGTGGGCCCTTATACTCTCGATCATGTCCCGCTCCTTGGCGATGAGATAGCGGTAGGCCAGGCGATAGGCGAACTGGGCGCCCCGCTGCATGCCGTACAGCTTGTGGTCCAGCATATTGTTGTACACACAGTACAGGCAGAAATCCAGCAGGCCCGGAATCACCACTTCGGCCCCCTCATCCACCAGGAACTGCTCCAGATGGTTGTTGCCCAGGGGGGAGTATTTCACAAAGATCTCCCCCACAACGCCCACCATCACCTTCTCCGCCCGCTCCATGGGCAGGGCGGCAAAGTCGTCCAGCATGCGGCGGTAGTTGGCCTTCACCTGGGGATAATTGTCCTGTCCGCCGGTCATCTCCCTGGCCAGCCGGTTCGTCCACTGGTCCGCCAGGGCCTGGGCGGCGCCCTTTTCCACCTCATAGGGCTTGGTCTGGTTTACAAGGCTCATGAGCAGATCACCGTAGAGCACCCCGTACATCATCTTCCGAATCAGGCTGACCGTCAGCTGAAAGCCGGGGTGCTTCTCCAGTCCCGCCATGCTCAGGCTGATCACCGGCACATGGCCGTAGCCGGCCTTCAGCAGGGCCTTGCGCAGCAGATGGATGTAGTTGGAGGCCCGGCAGCCGCCGCCGGTCTGGGTCATGACCACTGCTGTGTGGTCCAGGTCGTATTTCCCTGACAGGAGGGCGTCCATGATCTGGCCGATGACGATCAGGGACGGGTAGCAGGCGTCGTTATTTACATATTGGAGTCCCACGTCCACTGCGTTTCTGTTGTGGTTCTGCAATACCTCGATTTTATATCCAAAGGAGCGGATAGCCGGCTCCAGAAGGTCAAAATGAATGGGCGACATCTGGGGGCAGAGAA
>USMP01000174.1 GCA_900555795.1 uncultured Eubacteriales bacterium | reverse complement strand
TTGTCCCCGGGCGATGGCGGGCACGCCGGCCACCAGAACCCAGTCCATCCCCGACGCCAGCCGGTCCGGGTGGGCATAAGTGCCGTTTTCCCGGACAGCGGAGGGGTCGAACACGGTGAGGTCCCCGTCCATGCCCACCGCCACCCGGCCCTTGCCCCGCAGGCGCAGAGCCCCGGCGGGAACAGCGGTCATCGCCGCCACCGCCCGGCCCAGTTCCAGCGTCCCCTCCCCCACGTACTTCTCCAGTATCCGGGCACAGGTGCCGCAGACCCGGGGGTGGCGCCTGCCCTGGACGGGATATGTGCTGTCGGAGATGACGGCGCTGTAGGGCAGGGAGAGGATGCGGCGGATATCGCTCTCCGCGGTGATAAAGTCGATCATCGTCACGGCGCAGTGCTCGCTGACCAGCAAATCATAGGCACAGGAGAAGGGGTCCTTCCCCTGCGCTTCCGCAATATCCTGGATGGACATGCCCTGGTAGGCCCTGTTTTCCGGCTGGCTGAAAGTGGAGCAGAGGATATTCTCCCAGCCCACCATGCCGGCGATGTTGTCAAAATCTCCGCCGCTCCGGATGCGCTCCGTGAGGATAGCCCGCTGCTCCGGGTCCGCCAGCCGCCGGGTAATGGCCTCAGTGCCCCCGGCGAGAAAGTCCGGCGGCAGAATATGGATCAGCTGGGTGGAACCGGCGGTATAGGGGTACACGTCGCATGTCACATCCAGTCCCGCCTGGCGGGCCTGCTCCATCAGCTGGATGCACCGGGGGATTTTTTCCTCCCAGTTCCGCCTGCCCATGGCCTTTAAGTGGCTGATATGTACCGGAACCCGGCACCGCCCGGCGATGTCCAGCATCTCCTCCAGCGCCTCACAGACCCCATCCCCCTCCTCCCGCATGTGGACGGTGACGGGGATATCCCGGTCAGAAAGCACCTCCAGTACCGCCGCCAGTTCCTCCGTGGTGTAGAAGCACTCCGGGGCGTAGCCCAGTCCCAGGGACACCCCCAGCGCCCCCTCTGAGAGGGCCCGCTCCAGCTTTTCCTGGACCGCGCGGGTCTGGGAAGCGTCCATATGGGTACAGCCATAGCCCGCCACGGCCGCCCGGACCGTACCCGCCCCCACCAGCATGCCGGTATGGAGCGGCATATGCTCACAGGCCGCCAGATAGGCGCCCATGGAGCCGGTAGGCACCTCCCGCCCCATTTCGCCGGTAATGGGGACCAGATAATCCAGCACCGCTTGACGGTAGGGTCCGTCAATGGGGGCGGCGGAGAGGCCGCAGTTGCCGCTGACGATGGTGGTCAGGCCCTGGGCCAGTTCCAGCCGTCCAAAATCCGGGCGGAACACCGCCCCGTCGGCATGGCGGTGGATATCGATGAAGCCGGGGGCCACCACCCTGCCGGCGGCGGATATGACCGTTCTGGCGGGGCCGAGGTCCCGGCCCAGGGCGGCAATCTTCCCGCCGGAGAGGGCCACGTCCGCCGGAAAGGGTGTCCCGCCGCCCCCGTCCGCCACCAGGCCCCCCTGAATAATGGTATCATACATGGCGCACGCCTCCTCCCGCCGCCTAGCAGCGGGCCCGCAGCTCCCGGAGCGTCACGGCGTAGGCCTCCCGCTCGTGAGGAAGCGCAGGCAGGGCCTGGGGCAGTTCCCAGCCCTTGGCGGCAAAGAGGCGGGTGATGAGCAGATCCAGAAAGTCCGGATTTTTCACCAGCACCGGCCCCGTGAGGTGGGTGGCGAATACATTACCGGCAGCGTAGCCCTCAGCCCCGCCCTCCGCCTCGTTGCCAAAGCCCAGGGAGAGGGTGGGGAACAGGGGTGAGGAGACACCGGCGGTGGTGGAGCACTTGTTCATAAAGCCCACGGCGGGCGCCTGCCACAGCGCGGGCTGGGCCACCACATCGCCGGTGATGCGCCGGTCCGTCTCCACAGAGGTGAAATCCGCCAGCCCCAGCCCCTGCCAAACCCTGCCCCCGGCATCGGTGACGCTGGAGCCCAGGACCTCCATGGCGTTGCCGGTGAAGAGGACCACCGCGCCGCCGGCAATGGCGGCCCTCAGCCCGTCCGTGTGGTGGGTGAGGCCCAGCAGCGCGGATTTCTGACTCCGCTCGGTGCCGGCCCCCATGTAAATAAAATCCGATCCGGCAAAATCGGGAATATCTTCGCTTGTAATGTTTTTGACGTTTACCTGAACCCCCAGCGCCTCCAGATGGCGGCGGAGCAGGGCCAGATTGGCGTACTCCCCGTAGAGGGACATACTGTCGGGGTAAAGGTGCAGAATGGTTAATTCCATATGGTTTCCTCCTTACCGCTCCCGCTGGACCAGGTTCAGCAGCTTGTCCCGGTCGGAAAAGCAGGTGACTGCGTACACGTCCTCGTCCCCCGCCGCCTTCAGTTCCTCCACCGCCTGGGGGACGCCGGTACAGCAGGTGATCTTCTCCGGCGGGAGGGCGGTGTAATCAAAGCGCAGGGCCAGATCGTTCACATACGTCCCGCACAGGATCACCCGGCGCACCTGAGGAGCGTTCAGCTGGTCAAAATCGATGTCCCACAGCCAGCTGGTCTCCCCGGTAAAATACTTGCGGCTGATGGCGTCCACAATGACGAGGACGGTGCAGGGCGTCTCCAGGGAGCGAATGTAGCCCAGGTTGGTGTCGTAGGCCACGGAGTTCTCATGCTTGCTGGTGAGAAGCGTGCCGTGGTGGGCCCCCAGGGTGAACTGGACCATGCGGCCGTTTTTCAGCATATAGTTGTTGATGACCTCGGCCATGACACCCCTCTCCACCCCCGCCAGGGAACAGACACTGAAGGCCGCCAGAATGTTGTACACGTTGTAGATGCTGCGGAAGGCCAGCTGGATCTCCGTATCCCCGCCGATGGTGAGACGCCCGCTTTTCAAATCCAGTTCCGTTACGGCAAAGTCGGGCGTATGCCGGTGGTGGCCGCAGCTTTCGCAGCGGTAGGAGCCGATATGGTGGTAGTGGTAGTAGTCGTAGACCATCCGGCCCCTGCACACCGGGCAGCGGGCCCCGTCGTCGTACATCCCCTGGGGCGTCTCGGTATCGGTGGGGCAGCGCTCCAGGCCGAACCACTTCACCCTTTCATGGTCCCGGGCGAAGCAGGACACCAGGGGATCATCGGCGTTGAGCACCAGGGTTGTGTCCGGGTGGATGGCGGGCAGGATGGCGTCATACACCCACTCCGGATGGCCGTTCCGGGTCAGCTGGTCCCGGTAAAGGTTGGTGATGACAAAGTGGGTGGGGTGGAAATACCGGAAGGAGTGACGGGCATAGCGCTCGTCGCTCTCCAGCAGCAGCACGTCCCCCCGCATCCTGCCCCCCAGGGAGCAGTGGGTCAGAATCAGCGTCGTGACCCCCTCAATCTGGTTGGAACCCTCCTCGTTGTACACCACCTGCCTGCCGCTTCTGCGAAGGATGGCGGCAATCATCTCCACGGTGGAGGTTTTGCCGTTGGAGCCGGTGACGGCGATGATATAGTCCGGCAGGCGCACCCGGCCCAAAATATCGGGACAAATCTTCAGGGCGTATTTCCCGGGCAGGGAACTGCCCTTGCCCACCAGTTTGCCTACAAAGCGCAGCAGCTTGCAGGTTAAAATCGCGAGAAAGCGTCTCATAGCTTGTTCTCCTTTATGTCGCGTCCGTCAGAGCCGGCGGCCGCGCTGTATCCGGACGGCCGGCAGGCCGCCTCCCTCTCTTTTGCTCACGCCACTCCCCCTCCAGAATGGCCATCAGAATATCGTCGGTCCAGCCGCCGTCCATGGGGATGGCCTCCCGGCGGACCCCCTCCCGCCGGAAGCCGGCGGCCAGATAGGCCCGCTCCGCCCGGGGGTTGATGGCGTATACATCCAACTCCAGCCGGTGGAGCGCCAGGACCTCGAAGGCGAAGTCACGGGTACGCCGCACCGCCCAGGAGCCCACGCCCTGGCCGCAGTCCTCTGTGTGAAAAAGGCATATGCGAAAGTCAGCGCAGCGGGCATCCCAGTCGATCTCATGAATGACGCTCTCCCCCACAATGCGCCCGTCGGGAGCGATGAGAAGAAAATCGTAGCGGTCCGCCGCCACCAGGCACCGGTGGAAATAGGCCAGCACCTGCTCCCGGTCGTAGGAGAGGGAACTGCCCGTCAGCCGGGCCACCTCCCGGTCCGGGCGGGCAAAGTCCGCCGCATAGTAGGCCTCCGCCTCCTCCGGGCGGCCGGAGCGGAGGGTATACCCCCGGTAGGTCCAGCTTTGATCTGTCC
>USMP01000173.1 GCA_900555795.1 uncultured Eubacteriales bacterium | reverse complement strand
GTCCGCCAGCCTGCGGGTCTATCGCCGTCCCTCCCAGAAGGCGGCGTTTCTCACAGGCCTGGTGGCCCTGGCAGATGAATTGCAGGCCTGCCGGGTGCCGCCGGAGCGGCTGGGGGAGGCCCTGCCGGGCCTTACCGGCATGTCCGCCGATAAAATACACGACGTCTCCCTCATCTATGCCGCCTATTTGGCGGGCCTCCGCCGGGATGGGGAGGACCGGCGGGACGCCATGACGAAGCTGGTGGAGAAGCTGGCGGTGTCCGGCTATGGGGATGGGAAGCATGTGTTTTTGGACGGGTTCACCTATTTTACCGCCCAGGAGGAGGCGGTTATTGCCGTCCTGCTGGACCGGGCGGCTGGTGTCACCGTCACCCTCCTTGGGGATGAGGCCGGGGGGCAGGGCATTTTCCAGCAGAGTCTCCGGGCCCGTGACCGGCTGGTCCGGCTGGCCCAGGACCGTGGCTGCCCCTGCCGCCTGGTGCGTCTGCCCGCCCGGCCGCCCCAAAACGCTCTGGAGCATGTGGAGGCCCACTTTTTTGGCGTCCAGGCCCGCTGGACAGGGGACTGTAGCCAGGTGGAACTGCACAGGGCGGACAGTATGTATGCCGAGGCGGAGTATGTGGCCGCCCGCATTCTCTCCCTGGTGCGCACAGGCCGCTACCGGTTCCGGGATATTGCCGTGGCCGCCCGGAATCTGGAGGAGTACGAGGCTACTATTGAAAACGTCTTTGAGCGCTACGGTGTGCCGGTGTATCTCAGCCGCCGCAGCGACGTGCTGGAGAAGCCGGTGCTGAGCCTCATTGCCGGCGTCCTGGACGCGGTGGTGGGGGGCTATGAGTATGAGGACATGTTCCGCTGGCTGAAGACCGGCCTGGCGGGATTGACGGATGAGGAGTGCGATAAGCTGGAGAACTATGTGATCCAGTGGGATCTCCACGGGAACATGTGGGTGCGGGAGGAGGACTGGAGCGCCAACCCGGACGGCTGGCGGGAGGGATTCACGCCGGAGCAAACGGAGGCCCTGGCGGATTTAAACCGTCTGCGCCGCAGGGTGCAGCGCCCCCTGGCCCGCCTGGCCCTGGGGCTGCGGGAGGCGCCGGGGGCCGGCGGCAAGCTGCGGGCCCTGTATGCATTTTTGGAGGAGATTGACCTGCCCGGTCAGCTGGAGGCCCGGGTAGCCCGGCTGGAGGAACTGGACCAGCTGCAGCAGGCCCGTGAGTACGGCCAGCTGTGGGAACTGCTGTGCGCCGTCATGGACCAGTATGCCCAGGTGCTGGGGGATGTTCCGCTGGATGGGGAGGAGTTTACACGGCTTTTGAAGCTGGTGCTGACCCAGTACAATGTGGGCACCATCCCTGTCTCCCTGGATCAGGTGCAGATTGCCCAGCTGACCCGCAATGACCGCCACCAGGTGAAGTGCCTCTTCCTCATGGGGGCCAATGACCATGTGCTGCCGGCGGTGCAGGGGGAGACGGGCCTTTTGAGCCGGGAGGATCGGGAGCAGCTGCGGCTTCTGGGGGTTGAACTGGCCCCCAGCGGCATGGATCTTTTTCATATGGAACTAGAGAACCTGTACGCCGCGCTGGCCCAGCCCACGGACCGCCTGGTGGTGACATGGCCTGCGGCGGACCGGTCGGGGGCCGTCCTGCGGCCCTCCTTCGTGGTGGGAAGGCTGCGCTCCATGCTGCCCGGCGTGGAGGAGGGCGGGGAGGATCTGGCCCGGTCCTACCGCTGCACGGCTCTGATCCCAGCCCTGGAGATGGCGGGGGTAGAGGGGCCCATCCGCCGCTATTTTGAGGCGGATGGCCGCTGGGGGGAGGCCCTGGCAGCCATGGACCGGGCCGCGGCCATGACCCGGGGCCGCCTCTCCCCCCAGGCGGTGGAGACCCTCTATGGGCGCAGCTACCGTATGTCCGCCAGCCGCATTGACAAGGTGAACGCCTGCCATTTCGCCTACTTCATGCAGTACGGCCTGCGGGCCAGGGAACGTGCCGGGGCGGGCTTTGACGCTGCCCAGGTGGGCACCTTTCTCCACTATGTGTTAGAGCATGTAACGCGCACCGCCATGGACCGTGGGGGCTTTGCCCAGCTGGCGGAGGGGGAACTGCACCGGCTGATTGAGACGGCCATTGAGCGCTATATGGAGACGGCCATGCCGAACTTTCAGGAGCGGGACGCCCGCTTCCGCTACCTGTTCCGCCGCCTGCGGGGTACGGTGACGGCCATTGTGGAGAACGTGTCGGCGGAACTGCGGGAGAGCGACTTTGTGCCTATGGCCTTTGAACTGGAGTTTGGCGAGGGCGGCCAGTTGCCCGCCATTGCCATCCACGCCGGGAACGCCAGCCTGACGGTGTCCGGAAAGGTGGACCGGGTGGACGGCTGGCTGAAGGACAACAAGCTGTACCTGCGGGTGGTGGATTACAAATCCGGGAAGAAGGCCTTCGACCTGGCCGATCTCTGCCACGGGCTGAATATTCAGATGCTGCTGTACCTCTTTGCCCTCCAGCGGGAGGGCGGCCCTCTCTTTGGCAGGGAGATTGTCCCGGCGGGGGTGCTGTATCTGCCTGCCCGGGACGTGATGCTGAATATGGACCGGAACACGGCGGCGCACCAGATCCGCGCGGCCCTGGATAAGGAACTGCGCCGCAGCGGCATGGTGCTCTCCCAGCCGGAGGTGCTGCGGGCCATGGAGCACAGCGCCCTGGAGGAGCCGCGGTTTTTGCCTCTGACCCTGGGCCGGGACGGCAGCATCACCAAGGGCATTGCCGACGCCGCCCAGCTGGGAAAGCTGAGCCGGTATGTGGACAAGCTGCTGGAACGGATCGCCCGGGAACTGCGGGATGGGAATATCGACGCGGACCCCTGCGGCCGCGGGGAAAACGACAGCGCGTGCACCTACTGTGAGTTTGCCTCAGCCTGCCACTTTACAGACGGCAGCGGGGGGGACCACATGGAGTGGATCCGCCCGGTGACTCCGGCGGACTTCTGGCGGCACGTGGATGATGTGACAGGGGAGTTGCCCTCGTAAGGGGCGTCCTGTCCCCGGCGTCGCCAGAGAAAACAAACACATCCCAGCCCCTGGCGGCGGGCTGGAGAAGGAGGCTCCCATGAGTATACAACTGACCCCCAGCCAGCAGAGCGCGGTGGACAACGAGGGCGGCGGCCTGCTGGTTTCCGCCGCCGCCGGCAGCGGCAAGACCCGGGTTCTGGTGGAGCGCCTGTTCCGTCACGTGCTGGGGGAGGAGCAGTGCCATGTGGATGACTTTCTCATCATCACCTATACCCGGGCGGCGGCGGCGGAACTCCGCTCCCGCATTGCCCAGGAACTGACGGAGCGATTTGCCCAGTCCCCTGGCGACCGCCACCTGCAGCAGCAGCTGCTGCGGGTGTATCAGGCGGATATAAAGACCATCGACAGCTTCTGCACCGGCCTGCTGCGGGAGAATATCCACCTGCTGGATACCGGCTCCGGCAGAAGTCTCACGGCGGATTTCCGGGTGCTGGATGAGAATGAGGCGATGCTTCTGCGCCGCCGGGTGCTGCCCCGGGTGCTGGAGAACTTTTATGACCAGCTGACGGAGGGGGGAGCACTGCTGGCCGGCGGCTTTGGCTTTGGCCGGGATGACCGGAATCTGGAGGAACTGGTGCTGACCCTGTACGATAAAATCCAGAGCCACGCCTACCCGGAGCGGTGGCTGGAGAGGCAGAGGGATGTCTGGCGGGAGACGCCGGGGGACGCGGGGGAGACGGTCTATGGCCGCCTGATTCTGGAGCGGCTGGGCCGCCCAGCTGCTGGCGGGCGTCCGGGAGGCGGCGTGGGACGCCAATATCAGCAAGTGCTACGGCCCCGGCTTTCGCAGCGCAGCCGCCCAGCTGGCGGCGCTGGAGGAGGCTTGCGCCGCTGGGTGGGACGCGGCCGCCGCCTGCCAGCTGGTCTATCCCAGGCTGACTCCCGTGCGGCGCTGCGAGAATCCCGAACTAAAGCGGCGGCTGCAGAGCCAGTGGAACCGCTGTAAAAAGGAGATGGCCGCCGCCCAGGGGGTCCTGTCCGCCACAGCGGACCAGGCCGGAGCGGATTTAGCGGGCATAGCGCCTGCGATGGAGGCATTGCTCACCCTCTGCGGGCAGTTTGCATCCGCCTACAGCCAGGAGAAGCTGCGCCGGAATGTGACGGATTTTTCCGACCAGGAGCACTACGCTGTGCGTCTGCTGCTGGGGGAGGAGGGAACCCCCACGGAACTGGCCCGCCAGGTGGCGG
>USMP01000172.1 GCA_900555795.1 uncultured Eubacteriales bacterium | reverse complement strand
CCCGCCGCACTTTTCTATTTTATATGCCCCGTCTTATTTAAACCAAGGGCCGGTACCTTACACCATACCCGCCACAAAGCGAAAGCACATGTTGGAAAATGATTCCCGCTCTATTTTGCCAGCAGCTGCTCCAGAGCGGCCAGCCTCAGGCACGTGCAGAACACGTCCATGGCTGTCTCCAGTTCCTCCACCGGCGGCAGGCTGGGAGCAATGCGGATATTCCGATCCCGGGGATCAACCCCATAGGGGAAGGTAGCACCGGCGCCGGTCATTACCACGCCGCCCTCCCGGCAGAGGGCCAGCGTCCGCTTCGCCAGACCGTCCACCGTGTCCAGGCTGACAAAATAACCGCCCTTGGGCCGCTTCCACTGGGCGATACCCAGTGGAGCAATCTGGGTATCCAGGGCCCTGAGCACCGCATCAAACTTAGGCTTCATAATGGCGGCGTGGCGCTTCATCAGCGCCAGGGTGTGCGCCTTATCCTGCAGGTAACGCACGTGGCGCAGCTGGTTGACCTTATCGTAGCTGATGGTCTGTACGCCCAGCAGCTTGGTGATGTACCGCATATTGGCCTCACTGGTGGCCATGACGCTGACGCCGGCACCGGGCAGGGTGATCTTGGAGGTGGAGGCGTACTCAAAAACCATGTCCGGGTTTCCCGCCTCCCGGCACAGGGCCAGGATATCCGGGAAGGGCACATAGTCCCCGTCAAACTCATGAATGCAGTATGCATTATCCCACATAAGCAGGAAATCCGGAGCGGCGGTCCGCAGGTGAGCGATGCGGGAGATGGTTTCAGCGCTGTAAATAACCCCTTCCGGGTTGGAGTACTTGGGTACGCACCACATGCCCTTAACAGCAGGGTCCTTCACCGCCTCCTCCACCGCGTCCATATCGGGACCGGTTTCGGTCATAGCGATGGTAATCATCTCCGCACCGAAGGATTCGGTAATCTTAAAGTGGCGGTCATAGCCGGGAGCCGGGCAGAGAAACTTTACCTTGTCCAGCCTGGCCCAGGGGGTCTCGCTGTGGGTCAGACCATGGGTATATGCCTTTGCAATGGTGTCGTACATCAGCGTCAAACTGGCGTTGCCGCCGATAAAGCACTCCTCCGGACGGCAGCCCAGGATCTCCGCGAAATACGTCTTGGCGCAGGGCAGGCCAGTGAGTTCGCCGTAGTTGCGCACATCTACCCCGTCCACCAGGCACTCCTCACTCTTACTCAGCACCGTCAAGATGCCGCTGACCATATCCAGCTGTGCCTTGCCGGGCTTGCCTCTGGACATATCCAGCTTCAGATGCTTCTCCTTCAGCTTCTCAAAAGTCCCGGACACCACGCCATATTCCGCCTGCAGCTGTGTCCTGCTCATGTTTTTGTACTCCATCCGTCTGTGCGCTCCTTTCGATTCTTCCCTCAGATCGTTTTCCCCCGCTGGGGGGCATCGGGCTCACTGGCCTCATTTTACAATATCACAGAAAAAATAGCAAGAGGCGGAGTAAATCCGCCTCTTGCAGCATTTCGGTCAGCCTGTCACCTGATCCACAAAATTCTCAGCCAGGCCAATGTACTTAGCGGGGTCCATAATCTGGCCCAGTTCCTCCCGGCTCAGCCGGCTGCCGATAACCGCATCCTCCAGCAGCAGTTCCCGGAAATTCCTGTGCTCTCCAATGGCCCTCTGAGCAATCTCATAGACCATCTCATGGGCCTCCAGCCGGCCAAACTCACCGCTCAGGCGCATCATCAGCGCCTCCGCGAACACCAGGCCGCCCAGAAGATCCAGATTGCGCTGGATCGCATCCTGATGGACCTCCATGTCCCCTACCAGGCTGATGGCGGTATCCAGCGCGGCATCTGTGATGCAGAAGGTGCGGGCCAGGACCTCGCTCTCCATGCCCAATGTATGTACATCCCGCTCGTTGGTGGCCTCCATGGCGGTCAGAATCTCCCCCATGGAACTGCGAATCTGGCGGCCGTAGGCAGCCAGGCGGCCAGGAACAAAGGAATTGCGCTTATGGGGCATGGTGCTGCTGCCCACCTTGCCGGGGCGGAAACCCTCAGCCAACTCATTTACCTCGGAACGCTGCTCGTTGTACACCTCGTTGCCGACGCGGCCCAGGGCAGCGGTAAGGATAGAGAGGTTGGACACCAGTTCCGCCAGCCGGTCCCGGCAGGCAAACCACTGGATATTGGCCACGCCCAGGCCAATCTCCTCCATCAGCCGGCGCTGAATCTCCATGCCGTGCTCTTCCAGAGAGGCCAGGGTGCCCACGGCTCCGAAGAATTGTCCCACAAAAATGCGGTCCTTGCTTTGCTCCAGGCGTTGGATACAGCGGTCCATCTCATCCACCCAGGATGCAATCTTGAATCCCAGGGTGATGGGCAGGGCCTGCTGATCGTTGGTGCGGCCCATCATCAACAGGCTGCGGTACTGCTTCGCTTTCCCGGCAGCCAAATCCCGGAATCGGATCGTCTTCTCCAGAATCACCTCATAGGCCTGCTTCAGCTGGAGCATGGTGGCCGTATCGGTAATGTCCTGGGTAGTCGTCCCAAAATGGATATACTCCCCGTATCCGTTATCGCAGATTCCACTGTACCCCCGGATCAGGCACACCAGTGGATGGCCGGTCTTTTTCAACTGGGCAAAAATACTCCGCCTCATCAATAAGATGGAGGTCGCACTTGCGTACAATTTCGTCACAGGCCTCCTGGGGGATGACTCCCACGGCGGCCTGGGCCTTCGCCAGGGCGGCTTCCACCAGCATCTGCTGCTGGATGGTATTTTCACCGCCAAAAATCTTCCGGCCTACATCCACGCTGGGAAACTTCCCGCAGGCCAGGCCGATACCCTCATATGCTGCCATAAACACACCTCCTTATGCGCGGGCCTCACAGGCCCATCAAATCACAGGCCATGCCGCAGAATACCTTGACGCCGCTGGTCATGCCCTCCTCCTGGAAGTCAAAGATCTTGCTGTGGAAAGGACCGCTGCAGGGGGTCAGGGTGGAGAAAAACAGGCCCTGGCCGCCGTGGCTGCGAACCCGGTTAACCATGTAGGAGTAATCCTCGCTGGCGCCGGCACCGGACCGGGGCGGAGTGGCCTTCAGGCCCAGCTTCTCAGCGCACACCTTGCCGCAGCGCTCAATAAGGGCGGCGTCGCTCTTCAGAGACTCTGCCGCGCCCATCAGCTTCACCTCGCTGGTGCATCCGTGCATCTCCGCCGCAGCCTTGGCGATCCGGCGGGCGTAGTCCTCCACATACTGGTTGGTTTCGGTGCTGGCGCCCCGGACCTCCAACTCCAGCTTGGCCCGGTCGCAGATCACATTGCGACCGGAGCCGGCATGCAGCGTACCCACATTAATCCGGGTGTCCCCGGTGCTGCACCGGGGAATAGCCTGGAGGTTCAGCACAGCTGTGGCGGCGGCCAGCATGGCGTTATCCCCCTTCTCAGGCACCGCCCCCGCATGAGCTGCCTTACCGGTGAAGTAGATATCCAGCTTGGAGGTAGCCAGGGTGCCGCCGGTGCTCAGGCCGATCTGGTAGTCGCTGCCGTCGTTATCGCCCATATGGTTACCGATCACAAAGTCCACATCGTCCAGATGTCCGTGCTCCACAATACCCCGGGCGCCCCGGACACCCTCCTCCGCCGGCTGGAAGATCAGCTTGATTCTGCCATGGAGCCGGTCCTTCAGTTCCATCAGGATCTCCGCCACAGCGAGGCCGATGGAGGCGTGGCCATCGTGGCCGCAGGCGTGCATCATGCCGTCGTTGGCGGAGCAGAAGCCCTCCTGGGCGGGGCGGTGGGTATCCGCCTTCTCCTCAAACACGCCCAGCGCATCAATATCAAAGCGCATGGCAATCACAGGACCCTCGCCGCAGTTCAAAATACCGATAACGCCGGTAAAACCGTCCTTGGCCTGCTGGGCATAGGGCTGCACAGCCCCCTGCTCCAACGCGCGCTCATACTGCTTGTCCAGCATCTCCTGGTCAGGCAGGCCCATCCGGGCCTCGTCCAGGCACACATCCCTGCCGGTGAGCACCTCATAGCCCAGTTCGGTCAAGCGCCTGGCAATGAGGGAACTGGTGCGGATCTCAAACCAGCCGGATTCCGCATAATGGTGAAAATCCCGGCGGATCTGCTGCATCTGGGGAGCAAGGGCCTCTGCCCGCTCCACAATGGTTTCGTAAATAGTTTTGCTCATATGAATCACCTTTCCCGTTTTTTCATTTTTCCTAAAAAATTCCCGCCCTGGACCGCCTAAAGGC
>USMP01000171.1 GCA_900555795.1 uncultured Eubacteriales bacterium | reverse complement strand
CCACCAAGGTGCGCAAGAGCGGCCTGACCTTTGCTGCCGAGGCCGGTACCCAGCGTCTGCGGGACGCCATCAATAAGAACGTGACGGAGGAGGACCTCACCCAGAGCCTCCGCACGGCCTTCTCCGGCGGCTGGAACAGCGTGAAGCTGTATTTCATGCTGGGGCTGCCCACAGAGACCGATGAGGACGTGCTGGGTATTGCGGAGATGGCCAACCACGCCCTCCACACCTGGCGGGAGTCCGCCGTCAATAAAAACCGGGGCGTGCGCATCACCGTGTCCACCTCCTGGTTTATTCCCAAGCCCTTCACCGCCTTCCAGTGGGAGCCCCAGATCTCCCGGGAGGAGTACGAGCGGCGGGTGTGCCTGCTGCGCCAGGCCATTACCGCCAAGGCTGTGACCTACAACTGGCACGACGGGGATACCAGCTTTCTGGAGGCTGTCCTGGCCCGGGGAGACCGGCGGCTCGGCCCCGTGCTGGAGGCGGCCCACCGCCGGGGCGCCCGGCTGGATGCCTGGACGGACTATTTTGACTTGAACCGCTGGCTGGAGGCCTTCCGGGAGTGCGGCGTCGATCCCGCCTTTTATGCCAATCGGGAGCGGAGCCGGGAGGAGATCATGCCCTGGTCCATGATCTCCTGCCACGTCTCCGATGACTACCTGTGGCGCCAGAGGGATCTGGCCTACCGGTCTGTTACCACCCCGGACTGCCGCACCCAGTGCAGCGGCTGCGGAGCCAATGTGATAGAAGGGGGGGAGTGCTACCGTGGGTAAGCTGCGTCTTGTCTTTGCCAAGGAGGGCCGGGCGGTGTACATCTCCCACCTGGACCTGCTGCGGACCTTCCAGCGGGTATTTATCCGCCAGGGCCTGGTACTGCGCCACTCCCAGGGGTTTCACCCCCATCCCATCCTCTCCTTCGCCCTTCCCCTGCCCCTGGGCCAGTCCAGCCAGTGCGAACTGCTGGATTTTGAGGTGACGGAGGACATGGACGGCGGCGATCTGCCCGAGAAGCTGAACCCCTTCATGCCGGAGGGGATTCGGGCGGTGGCCTGCTATGTGCCCCAGCGGCCCATCCGCCAGCTGGAGCGGCTGCGCTGCCAGGTGGATCTGGTGTACGACGCCGGTACCGCCCCCGAAGCCTCGGCGGCGGTGACGGACCTGCTGCTGGGGGAGAGCGTCGTGATTGAAAAGCGAACCAAGCGGCGGGATCTGGCGGAGGTGGATCTGAGGCCCATGCTCTTCCGCCTGGAGGCGGAGCCCCGGCCGGACCGGCTGGTGCTGCTGGCGGAGGTGGCCGCCCAGAACCCGGGGATGAATCCGGTCCTGCTGGCTGCGGCGGTGGAGCGCTATCTGCCGGAGTTTGCGCCGGACTTTGTCCAGGTCCGCCGTCTGGCGGTGCTGGACGGCCAGGGGGAAGTATTTTGCTAAGGAAATCTTAAAAATTTTCTCCGCTGGCCTTAAAAACGATCTGCTACACTGAAAAGAGCAGCCGCCTGGCGGCGCCATAACACACGACGGAGGGCCCTCCGTCATCCGCTGCAGCGCAGCGGATGAATGTCCCTGCCCGATGGGACAGAGGGCCTTCGCCCCTCCGCTGGCGGTGGGGCGGAAGGAGGGACAAGTATGGAGATACAAGGCCTGAGCAGCCCGCTGCGCAGCACCATTGTGGTCATCCCCGCTCTGGACCCGGACCCTGTTTTGCCGGCATATGTGCGGGAATTGCTGGAGCAGGGGGCGGAGCAGGTGGTGACGGTGGATGACGGCAGCGGGCCGGACTTTGCCCCTACCTTTGGGGCCCTGTCGGCGCTGGACAGATGCACCGTGCTGCGCCACGAGAAAAACAGGGGGAAGGGCCGGGCGCTGAAAACCGCTTTTTTGCATATCCTCAGCCGGGAGGAGTGGGCTGGGATGGGGGTGGTGACGGCGGACGCCGATGGCCAGCACCATGTGCAGGACGTGTGCGCCCTGGCTGCCGCCCTGGCGGAGGGAACGGACAGTCTCGTACTGGGCACCCGGGATTTGACCCTGCCCCATGTGCCCTTCCGCTCCAAGGTGGGCAACCGCCTGACCAGCTGGGCCTTCCACCTGCTTTACGGCTCCAAGCTGTCTGACACCCAGACCGGCCTGCGGGGCATTCCCTGGAGCCTGCTGGAGTGGTGCGCGGGCATCGGTGGAGAGCGGTTTGAGTATGAGATGAACATGCTCATCCGGGCCGCCCGGGAGCGGGTGCCCATCCGTCAGGTGGATATTCAGACCATCTATTACAACAACAACGCCGGCACCCACCTGCGGGCCGTGCGGGACTCCTGGCGGGTATGCCTGATCCTGCTGTCGGGGCTGGGGTGGTATACGGCGGCGGCGGTGCTGTCCGCCGGGGCGGACGTGGCCTCCTTCGCCCTCTGTGACGGGTGGCTCTTTGCGGCGCTGCCGGCTCTGGCCCGCTACTGGTGGTCCGTGCTGGCAGCCCGGGTTCTCTCCTCAGTCATCAATTACACCCTCAACCGGAAATATGTCTTTGGCAGCCGCCCGCGGCGGCGGACCATCCTCCGCTATTACTGCCTGTGGGCGGTACAGCTGCTGTGCTCCTATGGACTACTGCTTTGCCTGTCCGCGCTGCTGCCGGGCATCCCTCCGGTGGTGAACAAGGCGGCGGGAGACGTGGTTCTGGCCATCTGCAGCTACCAGATTCAGCTGCGCTGGGTGTTTCGGGAGGAGGAAAGCTGTGAAGCGAGGTAGGCTGTTTGCCTTCAGCCGCTTTTTTGTCCGGCTGAAGATCGGCCGCTGGGAGGCGGATGTGGCCGCACCGTCAGAGCCGACTGTTTTCGTGTGCAGCCACAAAAATATGGGGGGTCCCCTGGCCACGCTGGCCTGGCTGCCCTTTCCCGTGCGCCCCTGGGTGCTGCATGTGTTTACCAGCCGGGAGACCTGCCGGACCCAGTACCGGGACTATACCTTTTCCCGGCGCTTTGGTATGCCGAGGCCCCTGGCGGCGGCGCTGGCCTGGGCGGTGTCGGGCTATGTCAGCGCCCTGATGGAGTCCATGGGGGCGATCCCCGTCTACCGGGGCTCCCTGCGGATTGGGGATACCTTTCAGGCCACTGTGGCGGCCCTCCAGGCGGGGGAGAGCGTGCTGATTTTTCCGGATGTGGATTACACCGATGAGAGCGAGGGCATCGGCGCGGTATACGACGGCTTTTTGAAGGTGGACCGGTTCTGGCGGAGGGTGTCCCGGGAGCCGCTGCGGTTCGTGCCGCTGAAGCTGGACCCGGCCGGCCGCCGCATTGTGGCGCTGGCCCCGGTGTCCTTTGACCCCGCCGCCGACCGGAGGACGGAACTGATCCGGGTTCGGGAGGAACTGCGGCGGCAGCTGAACAGGGAAAAGGCACCCGGGGGGGAGCGGTAACGCCGCCGGCTCCTCCCCGGGTGCTTTTTGCCGGAACGCCGCATAGGGGGCATGAATATGCATATGAGTATGCATAACCTGGGGCCCGGACGGCGGTGGAGAGCCGGCACAAGTTGGGTAAGTGGCCGGATAAATTGGGAATTTTCGGTAAAGTGCACAAGAGTCACCGGGCAAAAATCGGCGAATTTAGAGAAACTTTGCATTGCATAAAAAACCGTTCGGATGTAATATATATTCACATAAAGAAAACAACGCTTCTGTAGGAGGAACGTGTGATGAGCAAGAAGGAAATTAAGAAGATCGTGCTGGCCTATTCCGGCGGTTTGGATACATCCATTATCATTCCCTGGCTGAAGGAGAACTACAACAATCCGGAGGTCATCTGCATGGCTGCGGACGTGGGCCAGGGGGATGAGTTGGACGGGCTGGAGGAGAAGGCCATCAAGACCGGCGCCTCCAAGCTGTATATTGTGGATATGACGGACGAGATGGTGGACGATGTCATTGTCCCCTCTATGATGATGGGGGCCAAGTACGAGGACTATCTGCTGGGTACCGCCTTTGCCCGTCCCATCATTGCCAAGCACCTGGTGGAGGTGGCCAAGAAGGAGAACGCCGACGCCATCTGCCACGGCTGTACCGGCAAGGGCAACGACCAGGTCCGGTTTGAGTTGGCGGTAAAGCGTCTGGCGCCTGAGATGACCATCGTGGCCCCCTGGCGGGAGTGGGACATCAAGGGCCGTGACGAGGAGATCGACTACGCCGAGGCCCACAACGTGCCCCTGAAGATCAGCCGGGAGACCAACTACTCCAAGGATAAGAACCTGTGGCATCTCTCCCACGAGGGACTGGACCTGGAGGACCCTGCCAACGAGCCCCTGTATGACAAGCCC
>USMP01000170.1 GCA_900555795.1 uncultured Eubacteriales bacterium | reverse complement strand
TGACCAGTTTTTTCTTGAGTCTGGTCAGCTCCATGCGGGTCGGGTTCACCTGTGTTTTTGCCACGGTGCATCACCCCTCCTGCTGGCCGTAATACTGATCGAGGAACTTGTCGTCGATACGTTTCAGCTCGCTGCGCGGCAGGATGCGCAGCAGCTTCCAGCCGATGTCGAGGGTCTCCTCGATGTCGCGGTTGGCGTCGTAGCCCTGCGAGACGTACTCCTGCTCGAACGCCTCCGCGAACTTGGCGTAGAGCTTGTCGATGTCGGTCAGCGCGGCCTCGCCGAGGATGACCATCAGCTCCTTCGCGTCCTTGCCGCGGGAATAAGCGGCGAAGAGCTGGTTCATCGTGTTCGCGTGGTCGGCGCGGGTCTTGCCGACGCCGATGCCCTTGTCCTTCAGTCGGGAGAGGGAGGGCAGCACGTCGATCGGCGGGGTGACGCCCTTGCGGTAGAGCTCGCGCGACAGGATGATCTGTCCCTCGGTGATGTAGCCGGTCAGGTCGGGGATCGGGTGGGTCTTGTCGTCTTCGGGCATCGTGAGGATCGGTATCTGCGTGATCGAGCCCTTTTTGCCGCGAAGGCGTCCGGCGCGCTCGTACATGGTCGCAAGGTCCGTGTAGAGGTATCCGGGATAACCGCGGCGTCCGGGGACTTCCTTACGCGCCGCCGAGATCTCTCGCAGAGCTTCGCAGTAGTTCGTAAGGTCGGTGAGGATGACGAGGACGTGCATTCCCTTTTCAAAGGCGAGGTACTCCGCGGCGGTCAGCGCGAGACGCGGCGTGGAGATACGCTCGATCGCGGGGTCGTCCGCAAGGTTGACGTACATAACTGTACGCTCGAGGGCGCCGGTCTTACGGAAGTCCTCCATGAAGAAGGAGGCCTCTTCAAAGGTGATACCCATAGCAGCGAATACAACCGCGAAAGGTTCTGTGGTGCCGCGCACCTTCGCCTGGCGCGCGATCTGGGCGGCCAGTTGGGCGTGGGGCAGGCCGGACGCCGAGAAGATGGGCAGCTTCTGGCCGCGGACCAGGGTGTTCAGGCCGTCGATGGTGGAGATGCCCGTCTGAATGAACTCATTGGGGTAGTCCCGGGCGGCGGGGTTCATGGGCAGGCCGTTGATATCCAGATACTTCTCCGGCAGAATGGCGGGGCCGCCGTCGATGGGCTGTCCCATGCCGTTGAAGACCCGGCCCAGCATATCGGCGCTGACGCCCAGCTGGAGGGGATGGCTCAAAAAGCGGATCTTGGAGTCCCGCAGGTTGATACCGGCGGATGCCTCAAACAGCTGCACCACCGCCTTATTCCCGTTGACCTCCAGCACCTGGCAGCGGCGGATGGAGCCGTCGGCCAGTTCAATCTCGCCCAGTTCGTCGTAGGTGACGCCCTCCACCTGCTCTACCACCATCAGGGGGCCGGAGACCTCGTGTATGGTACGGTATTCCTTCATCATAAGTCAGCACCTGCTTTCTCCACGATGGCGTCAATCTGCTGCTCCATCTCCCGGACGATGTCCGCGTAGGTCTGGACATAGGCGTCCTCCTCCACGAACTTGGCCCGGCCAATCCGCTCCTTGGCGCCGATGGTCAGCAGGGCCTGGAGATCGGCGCCCCTGGTGATGGCGGCCCGGGCCAGCTTGTCGTAGTCCAGAATCATTTGCAGCAGCCGCAGCTGCCGGTCATGGCTGGAGTAGCTGTCCACATCCATAAATGCGTTCTGCTGCAAAAAGTCCTCCCGGACCATCTTGGCGGTCTCAAGGGTCAGCTGGTCTGCGGCGCTGAGGGAATCTTTGCCCACCAGCTGGACAATTTCATTCAGCTCGTTCTCCTCCTGGAGAATGCTCATGGCCTTGTGGCGGTTTTCCATGAAGGCGGGGCCGAAATGCTCGTCGAACCAGGGCTTCATGGTGTCCAGATACAGGGAATAGGAGTTCAGCCAGTTGATGGCGGGGAAGTGACGGCGGTAGGCCAGCGAGGCGTCCAAAGCCCAGAACACCTTGACGATGCGCATGGTGGCCTGGGAAACCGGCTCGGACAGGTCGCCGCCCGGAGGGGACACGGCGCCCACGGCGGTCAGGCTGCCGCGGCGGTCTCCCTGGGAGGTGATGCACTCCACCGAGCCGGCCCGCTCGTAGAACTGGGCCAGACGGGAGGCGAGGTAGGCGGGGTAGCCCTCCTCGCCGGGCATCTCCTCGAGTCGGCCGGACATCTCACGCAGAGCCTCTGCCCAGCGGGAGGTCGAGTCGGCGAGGACGGCCACGTCGTAGCCCATGTCGCGGAAATACTCGGCTATGGTTATGCCGGTGTATATGCTGGCCTCACGCGCGGCCACGGGCATATCGGAGGTGTTCGCGATGAGGACGGTCCGCTTCATCAGGCTCTCGCCGGTGCGGGGGTCCTGCAGTTCGGGGAACTCACGGAGCACGTCGGTCATCTCGTTGCCCCGCTCGCCGCAGCCCACGTAGACCACAATATCCACGTCGGACCACTTGGCCAGCTGGTGCTGGACCACGGTCTTGCCGGAGCCGAAGGGGCCGGGAACGGCGGCGGTGCCGCCCTTGGCGATGGGGAACATGGTGTCGATAATCCGCTGGCCGGACTGGAGAGGGGCCACCGGGTTATACTTGCGCTTATAGGGACGGCCCACACGGACAGGCCACTTCTGGACCATAGTCAGGTCCACTTCCTCGCCCTTGTCGGTCTTGACCCGGGCCACCACCTCGGATATGGTATAGCTGCCGGCGGGGATGGTCCAGCTGACGGTGCCGCTGATGCCGTTGGGGACCATGATCTTGTGGAGCACCACCTCCGTCTCGGGGACAGTGCCCAGAATATCGCCGCCAACTACCCGGTCGCCCACCTTGGCCGCCGGCGTATAGTCCCACTGCTTCTCCCGGTCCAGGGCCGGGACCTCCACGCCGCGCTGGAGATTATTGGAGTGGGTGCGCTGGACAATCACATCCAGGGGGCGCTGAATCCCATCGTAAATATTCTCAATGATGCCAGGGCCCAGTTCCACGCTCAGGGGCGCCCCGGTGGACTCCACCGTAGCGCCGGGGCCCAGGCCGCTGGTCTCCTCATAGACCTGGATCGAGGCTCTGTCGCCGGTCATAGTCAGTATCTCACCGATCAGCCGCTGCTCACCCACACGGACCACATCCGCCATGTTGGCGTCAGCCAGGCCGTCGGCCACGACCAGAGGGCCGGAAACCTTAATGATTTTACCTTGACTCATTCCTTCACTGCCTTTCTAGAACAATTTCGCATGAAACTCCATGCGCAGGCAGCGCACCACGAAAATTGAAAAAAGCGATGCGCATGAAGCTTTACGCGCATGTGGGCCGTCCCGGCCCACGCGCCCGGATCTTAAGGCCGTGCCGTTTTCAGCGGCACATGGCCATTTTGCTATTCTTTTGCATAGCAAAATGGCTTCGCAGAATTTCACCGCCAGCGCGGTGAAACCAAATCAAAAGCTGTCCGCGCCGAGGCATATAGCCTGGGGCGGACACGCCGCTCCTGCCGTGGGGGCGGGAGAAGTTCCAAATGGGGGACAAAGCCCCCTCCCTGCGGTTTTAGCCGATATCCGCGCCCACGGCACGCTCCACAGCGCTCTGCAGCGCCTGAGCGCCCAGCCCCAGGGAGCCGGTCTTGCCGGGAATCAGGATCACCGCCGGGGTGACGGCGGTCTTGTACCGGTCGATCTCCGGGCCAATATCCGCCGCCAGCTGCTCGGTGATATAAATGATGGCATAGGTCTCCCTGGCCAGCCGGTGCAGGGTGTGACGGGCCTCCTCGGCGCTCTCCACGAAATAGGTGTCCAGCCCCAGGGCCTTAAAGCCCAGGACGCTGTCCCGGTCGCCCAGTACCGCGATCTTATACATGTAAACGCCCTCCTTCCCGCCTTGCATGGCGTGCCGCTTCGAAAAAGCGGCTTTGGCCGCGCATGTTACACATAGGCCTCACGCAACCTTTCCCGGATCGTCTCGCCGGTGATGCCCGCCATGCGGCTGGACATGATGATGCGGACCGCCGTAAATTCGATCTCCTTGGCCACCAGATAGCCGATGACCGCCTCCACGCCGAAGGGCACGCTCTTCGCCCCGGCGGCCACCTCTGTCACCGCGTCGTCACAGGCCTTCTCAAACCGGGTCAGGTCGCCCCCCCGGACTGCCTCGGCCCCCAGTTCCGCCGCCTGTCGCAGAGTCGTGGAACGGAAGGGCTCCTCCAGGCTGCCGCCCAGCGCGGCGGTCAGGATCGCCTCGGTGGCCACGGTGCCCCCCTCAAAGAGAACCTTTTTCAGGAAGTCCCC